>JAQUQK010000059.1 GCA_028716125.1 Thermoplasmatota archaeon
GCGAGCGCAAGGCCAACGCCGTAAAGCGAAGCGACAAATGGTTTCCATTTTGGCTTGTTGATGAATAGCGCCGCAAATCCGGCAACCGCAAGAAGTATTATGCCCCATGCAAAATGATGAATGTGCGTGCCGTATATGTAAAGATAAACGTAAGGCGAGAAGAGGTAAACAATAATGCGCACAAATATAAACGTAGGCAGAAAAGACAGAAGCACCCAAAAAGACACGTCCCTTCTTTTTTTCAGGACAAGGCTACGATACGCCGCTTCGAATATTCGCAAAGTCCCGCTCTTTGCCTTGGCTTCCATAGTTATCTACAAAAGAATATTGCCCGCCGGATACTAAATTCTTTTTGTTAGAATGATGAAAATGGAATCAGGGTTAATTAAAATCGGCCTTTCAGTACATCGTAGACGCCCATCCCCTTGCGCTTTACCTCTTCGTCCGAAAGGCCTTCGATCTCGTGCGGGAAAACTATCCAGCCGTTGCATTCCTTGACATAAAAATCGGGCTTTATTGACGTCCTGTTGTTTAGCGGCTTGTAGTAAACGGTTGCGGTGCGCACATCCGGGCGCTTTTCCTTGCAGCTCTCTTTTATGGCGCGTGCTACCGCTTCCATGGTAAGCCCGGTGTCAAAGACGTCGTCCACGACGAGAAGTTTCTCGCCCTGCTTTATCCCTTCGACCACGTGCTCAATGCCGATAATGTCCACTTTCCCGGTCTGCTCGAACTTGACATAGGACTGCGCCTTTATCGCCATGTGCTCCATCTTCGCGCCTTTGACTTTCAGGAATTCATGTACTGCGATGCCCACGGGCGTTCCGCCGCGCCAGAGCGCAATTATTCTGTCGGGCCGAAAGCCGGAGTCCCACACTTTTCTTGCAAGGCGCATCGAATCCGACAAAAGCGAGTTTGCGTCCACGTAAAGCTTCTCTTGGCTTGCCATCGTCTCAGCCTGTGGAATGATTGGGGGTTTATTTTGGTTTGCCCCATTTTGCAGCAAACAATTAAAATATTGCAGTCGATGCTAAAAGCCCGTTGACAGCGAGAGATGGTTGAAATGAAATACGTAATTGTCACGGGCGGAGTTATTTCCGGCCTTGGAAAAGGCATTACCGCGTCGTCGCTTGGAAGGCTTTTGATAGGGGCGGGCTACAAGGTCACTGCAATAAAGATAGATCCATACCTGAATTGCGATGCGGGCACGATGAATCCAATCCAGCACGGCGAGGTTTTCGTGCTTGACGATGGCGGCGAAGCAGACCTGGACCTTGGAAATTACGAGCGGTTCCTCGACATAAACATGAACCGCAACCACAACATCACAACTGGAAAGGTTTACCGCGCGGTTCTTGACAAGGAGCGCAGGGGCGACTACCTAGGGAAAACAGTCCAGATCATCCCGCACATAACGGATGAAATACGCCAGTGGATAAAGCGCGTTTCGAAAGAGGCGGGCGCCGATATCTGCATAGTAGAGGTTGGCGGCACAGTAGGCGACATTGAATCAATGCCTTTCCTGGAAGCGGCCCGCGAACTTCACCGTGAGGTGGGGCACGGAAATTTGCTTTTCCTTCATACAACTCTAATACCAATCGTCGGCGCTGTCGGCGAACAGAAGACAAAACCAACCCAGCACAGCGTAATGGAACTTCGAAGAGTAGGCATACAGCCGGACATGATAGTCGGCAGATGCTCGGTGGAAATGGAGGAGGACATACGGGAAAAAATAGCGATGTTCTGCGACGTTCCAAAGGAAGCGGTCATAAGCGCACCCGACGCAAAGAGCATTTACGAAGTCCCGCTTACGCTTGAAAGGCAGGGCGCCCTCGAATACGCGCTAAAGCACCTCGGCCTGGAGAAAAAGCAGAAGGACATGAAAGAGTGGCGCGAATTTGTTTCACGCATCCTTGAGCCGAAAAACGAGGTTTCGATTGCAGTTGTCGGAAAATACACGCATCTGCATGATTCATATCTCAGCATAATAGAGTCTTTCCGGCATGCAGGCGCGGCGCAGGATGCAAAAGTAAGTATCGTCTGGATAGAAGCGGAAGACCTTGAGCAGGACAAGAAGAAGGCTTGGGACGCGCTCAAGCAGGTTGACGGCGTTCTCATCCCTGGTGGGTTCGGCTCACGCGGAACTGAAGGCAAGATGATTGCGATAAAACACGCCCGCGAAAACAAGATTCCGCTTCTTGGAATATGCTACGGCTTCCAGCTTGCGACGGTCGAATTCTGCAGGAACGTTTTGGGATGGAAGGACGCCAACACCACTGAAAACGACCCGAAAACAAAGCACCCCGTGGTCTTCATACTGCCCGAGCAAAAAGGAGTCAAGGACATGGGCGGGACGATGCGACTTGGGCTGTATCCGGTGAACATCGCAAATGGAACGAAGGCACACGAAATCTACGGCAAGGAAAAAATAGAGGAGCGCCACCGCCACAGGTACGAAATAAACCCGAAATTCATCGCGCAGATAGAAAAAGCGGGAATAAAATACACTGGGCGCTCGCCGGACAGGAAGCGCATGGAGATTCTTGAGCTGAAAGGGCACCCATACTTCATTGCAAGCCAATTCCACCCGGAGTTCAAGAGCAGGCCGGGAAAGCCGTCGCCATTGTTCGCAGGGCTCGTGAAAGCTGCGCTTGAAAGGAAAAAGGCGGGCAAGAGCTAAACAAAAGTCACTTCAAATTTTTCTAAAATTCTTTTTGCCCATTGAAGTTTCTTCATTTTTATTTCAATATTTTTTGAAAAACCAATAGGGTGCTCGAAGTCAAATCCCGTGACAGAAATGCTTTTCGTGCCGAAATGCGCGGCAATGCAGACTGCACGGTCGCCGTCCGTAAAGCCGCCGAAATTGTGGACATTTTGCAAAGGCGTTGCCTGAGTTGTTGCAACGATCACCCCTGGAAATTGCGGGACCCAGCGACGCAATGCATTCATATTGTCGCCGTGCGCATGTATCGCGGCGATTGCACCCATTCGGTTCAGGAAAATTTGGTCTTCTACATTTCCATCAAGGTCTGTGACTAGGATAGTTGGCATAACTTTTGCCGCGCGCATCGCCGAAGCTGAAGAGCCTGCGCAAATGATGGCGTCGAAACTACCACCGAATTTTGGTGACGCTGGACCTACTACCAGAACGCTCTTGCCTTGTAGCAATTTGCCGAGTTTTTCCAGGGCGAATTCATGCCCTTCCACTATTTTTGAAAGTATTTGCGCCGCTTTTTCATCCGCTTCGCGCGGCCATCCGAAATCGGCAAGAATCTGTTTATAGATTGGCTCCCACTCTGAGAATTGCATCGGCGGTAAATAGAATTGCACGTTAAAAATTTGGCTGTGAAAATCAAAGAAAAATAAAAGAGATTGTGTGGGATTAAACCCACATTCCGGACTTCTGAGCCGGCGCCGCTGCGGTGGTTGCGCCCTTGGCCATATCCACGCGTGACTTGCTGGACGGTCCGAGAATGTCGTTGGATTTCACGCCGGTCATGATTGCCATGACGCGGACGCGCCCTTCGAATTCAGGGAGGACTCTTGCGCCCCAGATTACATTTGCGTTCGGATCAAGGCCGGTTGTGATTCCCTGCGCGACTTCCTGCGCCTCACGGAGCGAGAGGTCGGGTCCGCCAGTGATGTGGACGAGCGCGCCAGTTGCGCCGCGGTAGTCAACGTCGAGAAGCGGGTGGTTGAGCGCCTCATGGACGACTTTCTGCGACTTGTCCTGTCCATTCGCTTCGCCCCAGAGCATGATAGAAACGCCGCCTGCGTTCATTATGGTGCGGACGTCTGCATAGTCGAGGTTGATGAGCGACGGCTGTGTGATTGTCTCGGATATGCCCTTCACAGTTTCAGCGATGAGCTGATCCATGACGCTGAATGCCTGGTCAATCGGAAGGTGCGGGACGAATTTCAAAAGGCGGTTGTTGTCAAGGACTACGACGCTGTCTGCGCTCCTGCGAAGCGCATTGAGGCCTTCGTCGGCCTTTCCAAGGCGGGCGCGCTCGACATTGAACGGCCATGAGACCATTCCTACGACTATTGCGCCCTGCTTCTTTGCGATCTCTGCAACGACCGGAGCCGAGCCTGTGCCCGTGCCTCCGCCAAGTCCGCATGTAAGGAAAACGAGGTCCGCGCCGCGAAGCATTTCCTCGATCTCTGCACGAGAAAGTTCAGCGCACTGCTTTCCTACTTCGGGATAGCCGCCTGCTCCAAGTCCGCGGGTGATGCTCTTTCCAATAAGGAGCTTCTTGTCCGCCTGCGTCCTGTCGAGTATAATCTTGTCCGTGTTGATTGCGATGGTCTTTGCGCCCTTGACACCAATCTTATGGATCCTGTTGATGGTGTTGTTGCCTGCGCCACCGCATCCGACTATCACAATCTGCGGCTGCCCGAATTCCTGGAATCCGGTTGGAGCCTCAGTGTTCGACTGCATTGCCTGCGCTATAAGTGAGCCTATTCCGCTGTCTGCCATTAAGTACATCCCCTTGCACAATTAATAGAGTGCACTGTGAGTATAAATTATATTGATATAAAAGTATTCTTGAACAAACAGGAGTCTATCTGGGCTGTTTCTTCTTGTCTTCGCGCACCTGCGAACCTTGCGGAACCCACTTTTCGACGGCTGCGCGCACCGTTCCGGATGTGCCGAGAGTTTTTACTGTTGCCGGATTATTCCTGCCCCCCATCCATGAAATAGAATTTATGAATCGTATCGAGCTTTCCTTGTATCTGTGGGAGCCTTGCGCAACGCCGTATTTTCCGTCAAATCTCAGAAGGTAAAGGTGGCCGTATTTCAGGGCGGAGACCATGTCCATGCGCGAAACGGGGCTTGCGCTTTCGAGAATGAAAACGTAGTATCTGTTTCTATGCGCCGCCCTGCGCTTCGCTCTCGGTATCTGGGGCTCGTTTTGCGGATTTGGCTTTCTTGCACCCCGGCTCTCTTGGCGCACCTGGCTGTTGCGTCCCTGCCTGTTTTCCTGCACGGCCACGGTATTGAATGCCGATAAAAGAAGGTTCGTAATCACTTTTTTTAACCCCGTTCCAATACACCGGCGATTGTATGCTTTTTGGAAAAATGAAGATGGTCAAAGGCGCGACGAATGCAGTCAAGGTCATCCTTGATATGAAGTCAGGTGAAAATGTCCTTATCGTCACCGACAAGCCGAAGATGGATATCGGCAAGGCATTCGAGGCAGCGTCGAAGAAAATTGGCGCAAATGTCAAGATGTATACTCTGCCGCAGGAAGGGCGCCCGATTAAGCAGATACCCGCGGACCTTGAGCCCCTCGTTCCAGGAAACAACGTCATAATCAACGCATTCTCCGGAATGGCCGAAGAGACGCCGTTCAGAATTTCGCTCATCAAGAAGGAAATAGCAACCAACGCGCGCGTAGGACATGCGCCCGGAATCTCCGTGGAAATGATGACAAAAGGCCCGATGACAGTTGACTACGAAAGCGTTGCCAAGAATATTTACCACATGATTGATCTTTTCAAGGATGCGAAGACTGTCCACATAACCGCCCCGTCTGGAACGGATTTGACGATGAACGTTGAAGACCGCGGATTCGAAACAGATGTAAAGATAAAGGCAGGCACGTTTGGAAATCTCCCTGCAGGCGAGCTTTGGTGCGGACCTGTGGAGAACGGCGCAAATGGCGTGATAATGTGCGACGGCTCAATCGGCGATCTTGGCAACGTGAAGAAAGTCCTGAAGATGACAGTTAAGAAAGGAAAGCTCATTGGAATCGAGAGCGAAGACAAGGAATTGGAATCAAAGGTAAAGGAGCTGACCGCGGTTGACGAAATGGCTTCAGTCATTGGAGAGTTGGGCATCGGCCTGAACCCTGGCGCAAGGCTTACGGGAAATCTGCTCGAAGACGAAAAGGCGGGAGAAACGGCGCACATAGCATTCGGCAACAACGAGGAAATGATCGGCGGCAAGAACACATCAAAGACGCACCGCGACTTCCTTTTCAACAAGCCGACTATCGAAGTAGCTTACAAGAACGGCGAAAAGAAAATTCTCATGAATGATGGGAAACTCATCCTCTAATTCTCTCCTTTATCCTTTCTTGCCCTTATTTTCCGTAATTTTCCGAAAAGCCTTTCAAGATTGCCAGCATATTCTATATTGGCGATTTTATGGAAGAAAAAGTAGAATGGAAAATGCTCGACCCTGCGATGAAGAAGGTGTGGCTCTGGAAGGCGGTTGTTTTCTTTGCAATAATGTGGCTTTCGATAGGCCTGCCAACTCTGCTTGGATGGCTTTTTACTCCGGCAAGCGACCCTGAAAAAATAATTCCGCTCTTTATTTGCCTGATATCAACATTCTGCTTGCTTGTGTCTTTCGGCTTTTACTGCTGGTGGATTACGCTATACTATCCGAGATACAAATATGCGCTCGGCAAGGAAGGCGTTCTCGTAAACAGGGGCATCTGGTGGAAGTACCGCCGCACCATCCCTTATGGTCGCATCCAGCACATCAGCATCGACCAGGGGCCGATTGAACAGATTTACAAGGTTTACCGCGTGAACTCTTACACCGCGGGCACTGGCTCCGCAGGAGGCTCAAGCGCAGGCAGCGGAAGCACCGGCCCGGAAGGGCAGATTTTAGGGGTACGAGAACCAGAGCCGCTTCGCAACGAGATAATGAAGCGCGTGGAAAGGGCAAGAATCGGCGATGGCGTGGGCGGCGAGCCAAAGGGTGAAGGCGCAAGCGAGATGCTGGAAGAGTTGCGCGCCATCAGGAAGGCGCTCGAAAAGAAATAAGAAGGCAATTTACTTTTTCTCTTCTTCAATTTTTTTGGATTTCGCGTAGTTAATTGCGCTAAAAATAAAACAGAGCGCGGATGCGGCAAATGAGAGGAAAATTGCCAATGGCTTTGCATTTGAATTGGAACTGAATGAAAAGAAGAGGCCGAAAACAAGCCAAATCCACCCTGCAATGAAAAGGAAACTTATGGCCGAAACGGATCTTTTGTCCATGTCCTAAATATCGCATGTCGGCATTTCAAATTTTCGCAGAAGCGATGCAAAAATCAAGAAGGAGTGAATTTGGAAAAAAGAAAGAGTGAAAATTTACTCGACGAGCAGTTTTGCCGCGTCGAGTGAATACGCCCAGTCTTTCGGGAGTATGCCTTCCTTCTTGTAATAGTTTGCAAGGCGCTTGATATTGGACTCGATGAGCGCAAGCCCGCGCTTGTTGTGAAGGTCCTTGGGATTTGAGCCCAGGTGCTTTGAAAGCTGAACGGTGCGCTTCATGAGCGACTCGAGATCTTCGGGGAGACGGAACTTTATTCCGTTTTCGGTGAGGATCTTTACAATGCTCTTTCCGGTCACGAGCTTTACGTCCGGTATGCCATACTGGTCGCGCAGTATCATTCCAATCATAGATGCGCTCTTTCCTTCCTTGGAGAGCTTTACTACCGTTTCCTCAACCTCTTTCTGTGAAAGCGGAACCCACTTAGGCGCTTCCTTCCTCGCCGGCCTGTGGGAGCCGTGTCTTCCCTTCTTTCCCGTGTGAAGCCTTGACATGAAATCGACCTCGAATCAATTGTTTGTTTAAAAATATCCCTGTTGAGATGTGATGAAATCAGAAAAAACGAGAGAACGGCAAAAACTACTCCATTCGCGCTGCGGCCTTTTCCAGGAGTTTCTTTGCGTTTTCAACCCATTTTGTCACGCGCACATCGGTTATTGATGCCTGGGTTACACGCTTGCTGGAGTGTGAAATCATGCTGCGTATTTTAGATGCAAGCTTTGCAGGGTTGCTTTCCGCAAGCTGTTCAACTGACTTTATGCCTGCCACCACAAGCGTTTCTGAGAACTGCTCGCCGACGTCTTCGACATGCATAAGCTCTGCCATTGCCTTCCATTCACTTAACTGGGTTTCGGGAAGCCAGACTTTATTTGCGAGTTCAGCTATGATGGAATCTTCAAGGTCGTCGGTGTGTTTTATTCCCGCTTCCCTGAGAGTCTTTGCTCTTATCGGGCCTATTCCCTCTATGCGTTCGATGTCGACGTATATCTTTGGATATTTCCTGGGCTTTGCCAAGACTTCCTCGACCCGGGGTTTTGGCTTATATTCCACTGGCGCAGGCGAGGGCGCATTGTGCTCCGGCCAAGGAACCTCTTCAATGGTTTGAACTGGAATGGGCTCTTCCGGGACGCTCTCAATTATGCCTCCAACAATCGCCATAAGGCCGTTTCTGCAATCAACGTTTCCGAGGAAATAATTGTACCGCATCTTGTCCTTGTATTCGCTCCAGCATATTTCCCTCTCCTCGCAAAGTGCGCACGGCTTTGCCATCATGCTCCTGAGCTTAAGGGTGCTTTCGTCGTCTATGTCCACGAATGCGTCGCCGTAAACGCCACCTTCAAGATTTATCGGATATGCGAAGCCGACTACGGTTTTCCCTTCCCTCTTGCCCGCCTCAATCCACTTTTGTTCCTTTACCATTTCTACGGGAAGGCTTTCAGCTTCTTCAACGCAGACTTCCTCGAAAGCCGCCTTTTCCATTGCTTCGCGTACCTGGCTTCTCCAGCTTATGAGAAGCATGAGTTCGACCACAAATAGGAAAGCATACAGCACAAATCCTATGCCGACCCACGAAAGCCAGATCCATGAGCCATCATCCGCATAAGGATCCACTGGCAGATACGGCCATTTGGAGGGGGCCGTGGTAATCATCGGCACAACAAAAATCAAAATGAACCAAAGCAAGAACAATATGCCGATAACTGGCATTATCCATATTCTCGTTGGTTTTTTCAGAGGTATGAGCCACCGCTTTTCCTTCTTTGCGTCGCTTTCCGGCATATTACCGCATCCACCTATTGCCAAAATGTTGATAAATATTGCGCATAGGCATTTTAACTAATTGAGTGGAAATTAATAATACTTTCCTGCGTCCCCTAAAGTGTTAATAATCGCTACCAAATATACCCCTGAACAAAATGGGAGTAAACAATAATCCGCGCCGAAATAAACCCGCGCCACAACCGGGCGAATACGTCAGAGTCAAGCTTCCAAATCAGGCGGAAGGACAAATTTTCGCTATTGCAGACCAGATCATGGGCGCAAGCCACATCAAGATCATGTGCGCAGACGGAAAGTCGCGCCTTGGCCGGATTCCGGGCAAGATGAAGCGCCGAATGTGGATAAAGCCGGGCGATCTTCTCATTGTAACTCCATGGTACATGGACGACGAAAAAGCAGACATAAAATGGCGCTACACCGAAATAGAGTCTGTCAACCTCAGCAAGCGCGGCTTGATCCCAAAGGACATAGATCTTTTCAAGTAATCGGCCAAATTTTACTTTTTTCTCTTGATGGTTTTTGTAAAATTTTTAATTGCCTGCGAAAACTGGAAAATAGCAAAAAACGAGAATTGAAAATTACGAGAAAAATCCGGATTTATGCGCTGACAACCGGCCAGAGCTTGCCGACCAGGATAATTATTACCGCGGTCGCTATGCAGAGCGCAGCCACTACGCGCGGGTCGATCTTGAATGCCGCCTTTTCCTCGGCGTCGAAATAGCGTATGAGTCCTGCGCCGGATCTGAATCCTTCACCCTTCTGCTTTGCCATGGGAACACCTGTTAATCCAATTTCTTTATTTAGCCTTTGCGCGATTGAGATTTATACGTCTTTTCGCCAAAGCACCTCGCTCACTTGCAATCTTGCGGCTTGCTGTTTTTTACCGCTCGGTGATTTGGCTCAACGGGCACGGGGGGATTCGAACCCCCGGCATTCAGCTTTCTCG
>JAQUQK010000060.1 GCA_028716125.1 Thermoplasmatota archaeon
GCGCAGAGAATAAAACTCACAAAGGAGCTTTCAAAGACCGCGACAGGCAATACGATTTACCTGCTTGACGAACCGACGACCGGCCTGCATTTCCACGACGTTGACAAACTGATAAGCGTTCTTAACCGCCTTGTGGAGAAGGGAAACAGCGTGATAGTGATAGAGCACAACCTCGACGTGATAAAATCGTCGGATTACATAATCGACCTCGGGCCGGAGGGAGGCGATGCCGGCGGAAGGATAATTGCGCAAGGAACGCCAAAGGAAGTTTCAATGCGCCCTGAAAGCTACACAGGAAAATTCCTGAAGCCGCTGCTTGAGAGAAAATCGCAATAACTGGAGAAAAAATGATTAACCTTTCAAAGATTCCGCTTGATCCCGGATGCTACCTTTTCAAGGACGCAGATGGGGAAATACTCTACATCGGCAAGGCCAAATCGCTCCGTAAGCGCGTGTCGCAGTATTTCGCCGAAAGGGAAAAAGACCCAAAAACCGAGCGCCTTGTTGAGAAAATTGCGGATGCTGAATTCTTCGTCACCTCTAGTGAGGCGGAGGCGCTCATACTTGAAAACAATCTCATCAAGCGCCACAGGCCGAAATACAACATCGACCTGAAGGATTCGAAAAGGTATGCAAGCATAGTGTTGACTGACGAAAAATTCCCGCGCCTTGTGGTCACGCGAAACCGCAGTTTGAAAGGAAAGTATTACGGCCCGTTTGTCAGCGCGGAAGCCAGGGACAATGCGCTGAAAGTTTTGCGCAAGACGTTCCAGATACGCACCTGCGGAAAGCTCCCTAAGCGCGAGTGCCTGAAATATCACATTGGCACTTGCTCGGCGCCCTGCACCGGAAGAATAGCTGAAGATGAATACAGGAAGAATGTGGAAAGCGCAGAAAAATATCTTGCCGGAAAAGGCGAAGAGCTTGTCAAGTCACTGAAAGATGAAATGAAAGATTCTTCTGAAAAAATGAATTTTGAAAAGGCAGCCGTTTTGCGCGACCGCGTCTCTGCGCTTGAACGGCTCCACGAACGCCAGAAGATGGAGCGGGACAGAAGGCAGGACGAAGACGTGATAAATTACATAATAAGCGGGGAAAAAGTCCATCTCATCGTTTTCAGCGCCATCGGCGGAATGCTCGCCTCGAAGCAGGAATTCTCATTCGACCTCAAAGAGGATTTTCTTGAGGAATTCATTGCGCAGTATTACGCCGACAACCCAATTCCGCGCGAGATAATTTTGCCGAATGCGCTTTCGGACGAGTCGATGGCGGCGGTCGCGGAATATCTCGAAAAGATTCGCGGCGAAAAAGTCACAATCATGGTTCCGCAGAAGGGCGAAAAATACGAATTGCTGGAACTTGTAAAAAGGAACATCGAGGCTTCGCTTCTTTCCGGCGAAATTGAGGCAAACACACTTCGTGAGGCGCTGCGCCTTGACAGGAATCCAATCACAATCGAGTGTTTTGATATTTCAAACATCCATGGCACGGATTCTGTCGGAAGTATGGTGCGCTTTAGGAATGGAGAGCCGGACAAGTCGGAATACAGAAGATTCAGAATAAAAACGGTTGAAGGCGCAGACGATTTCGCATCGATCGCAGAAGTCGTGCGCCGCAGGTATTCACGTCAGAGCGCGGAAGGAAAGGAGATGCCGGACCTTGTTGTAATTGACGGCGGGCAGGGACAATTGCAGGCTGCGATGGATGCGCTTCGAAATGCTGGCGCAAAAATTCCAGTAATCTCGCTTGCAAAGAGATTTGAGGAGATTTACCGCCCGGTGAGCAACGCACCGATTCGGCTTGACAAAAAAGATCCGGCGCTCAAATTGCTTATTAGGGTCCGGGACGAGGCACACAGGTTTGCAGTGAAATACCACAGGCTCCTTCGAAGCAAGAGGATGATCGGAGAGAATGATTGAATGCCCGAGCAAAGAAAATTTGAGCTGGTTTCCAGATTTAAGCCAAAAGGCGACCAGCCAAAAGCGATCGAAAAACTTGCCGAAGGACTAAAAAAAGGATATGACAGGCAGACGCTTCTTGGAGTTACTGGCTCCGGAAAAACATTCACGGTAGGGAACGTGATTGCGCAATATGGAAAGCCAACGCTCGTAATAGCGCACAACAAGACGCTCGCCGCGCAGCTCTACCACGAATTCAAGGATTTGTTCCCGAAAAACAGGGTTGAATACTTCATCTCATACTACGACTATTACCAGCCGGAATCCTACCTTCCCGCAACAGACACATACATCGAAAAAGACCTTTCAATAAACCCGAAGATCGAGCAGATGCGCCTCTCTGCAACGGAGGCGCTTGCGACACGAAGCGACGTAATAGTCGTCGCCTCTGTTTCCTGCATCTACAGCTTGGGAAGCCCTGAGGAATTCAAGGCGATTGCGCTGCAGGTTAGCGTAGGCGATGAGATGCCTAGAAGAAAGCTGATAGACCGACTAATTGCACAGCAATATGAAAGGAATGACAAGGAACTCACTCCAGGAAAATTTCGCGTCAGGGGGGACGTTATCGACGTTGTCCCGGGATACATAGATGACGTTGTGCGAATTGAGTTGGATGGCGACAAAATTTCAAAAATAACTCTTGTCGATGCGATGAACTTTGATACGAAGACAAATCTTGATTATTACTTCCTGTATCCTGCAAAGCAGTTCGTCGTGAGCAACGAGGCGCGAGAACGTGCGCTCGTTTCGATAAAGCATGAGCTTGAAGAGGCGCTGCCGAAAATCAAAGATCCGTTGATTGCTCATCGTTTGCAGCAGAGGGTTTCATACGATATGGAAATGATAAAGGAAGTCGGCTACTGCAAGGGGATAGAGAATTACTCGCGTCACTTCGACGGCAGGAGCCCGGGAACGCGCCCGTACTGCCTTCTGGACTTTTTCCCGAAAGACTTCCTCCTTGTTATTGACGAATGCCATCAGACGCTTCCGCAGATACACGGGATGCACAACGGCGACTTTTCCAGAAAGAAAACGTTGGTTGAGTATGGCTTCCGACTTCCTTCGGCATTCGACAATCGCCCACTTAAATTTGATGAATTCCGCGAATATATGGGAAAAACGATATTCGTTTCCGCTACACCGGGCGAATACGAGCGCTCGATTTCAAATCAGATCGTTGAGCAGATAATCCGCCCGACTGGGCTTGTAGACCCGCCTGTTTTCCTGCGCCCGATAAAAGGGCAGATTGATGACCTTGTGAAGGAAATCGGCTTGGTTGTCAAAAAGAAATGCAGGGCGCTTGTGACCACGCTTACAAAGCGCATGGCTGAGGAACTCACAGAGCATCTTGCAGAGAAAGGAATTAAGATTCGATACCTGCACAGCGAGATAGATACGCTTGAGCGCACTGAAATAATCAGGCAGCTTCGGCTTGGAAAATTCGACGTTCTTGTGGGAATCAACCTTCTGCGCGAAGGAATTGACATTCCTGAAGTTGCGCTCGTGGCAATTCTTGACGCGGACAAGGAAGGATTTTTGCGCGACGAGCGCAGCTTGATACAGACGATTGGCAGAGCCGCAAGAAATGCAGAGTCAAAAGTCATACTCTACCTTGACAAAGAAACGGATTCAATCAAGGGCGCAGTTGCCGAAACTGAGCGCAGGCGCAAAATACAGTCGGAATTCAATAGGAAAAACGGCATCACGCCGCAGACTATAATCAAGCCGATAAGCGAGCCAGAAATAGAGGTGAAGGACGTAAAGCACATCCCGAAGAAAGAAGTGCCGGCGATGATTTCCGAGCTTGAGTGTAAGATGAAAAAAGCAGCGGACGAACTGAACTTCGAGTTGGCGATTTTCCTGCGCGACAGGATAGAAACGCTGAGAGGAAGGATTTAGCGCGGCTCACTTTTTCTTCTTCAAGTCTTTCGTATCCCATTCGCGGATGACTTCGAAACCGAACGACTTGTAGAGATGCGCCGCGTCTTCGTTTGGCGCGGAAACTCCAAGGTAAACTTCCTTGGCGCCAAGCGCCGCAATCTCGGCAACAATTTTTGCTAGAAGCGCCCTTCCAAGCCCCTTGCCCCGGAACTCCGGCACAACGCCAACTTCTGAAACGTAATGTTTACCGTCGTGCAGTGCTGCCCATGTGAAACCGCAGAATTTTTCTCCCTGCATTATAATCAGGGGCGCAAGCATCTTCCTTTCGACAATTTCCTTTCTCACCAGCGCAAGACATCCTTCGACGGTCGTCCGTTCCTGCAGGAATTCAAGGTCGCCATGGCCCTTGTAGCACAAGAAAACCATTTCCGCAAGTTCGCGCTCCATAGAATTGTTGAACGGCAGTATGACAAAACCGTGCGTGAGTTTAGGCTGCGTAATCTCGCGACCAGAAAGTGCCATTTTCATGTCAAGGCGTGCGACCATATGAACGGTTGGTTATTTGAAATGAGTTTAAAAACCAGCAATAAAATTGGAAAAAAGATTGAGAAAGACTACGCGCTTATTCCGCGTAGTACATCGCAGTCGGCGGCTCTGGCTTGAGTCCCTTGCGCGTGCGGATTTCTGTGGTTACTTTCTCCATCAGTTCGCGCGGGAGCGGCTCGAAGCCTGCAAACGACGTGCTCCAGAGAACTTTGCCTGCGCATGCCGAGCGGATTGCTGACGCGAATCCGAACATTTCGGCCACTGGCGCCTTTCCAACGACCATGGACATGTCTCCGTGCTGGTCGATGTTCTCTATGACTGCACGGCGGTGCTGGAGTTCCTGGATGACGTTTCCGACTACGTCAGACGGTACGTTCAGCTCAACGCGGTGCATCGGCTCAAGGAGCGTTACGCCTGTTGCGACCATTGCGCCATTGACTGCATTGCGTGATGCCGGAATGCTCTGCGCCGGGCCTCTGTGGATTGCGTCTTCGTGAAGCGCTGCATCGACGAGCATGACCTTGAGTCCCATTACCTGCTCATTTGCGCGCGGGCCCTTGTTGATTGCTTCCTCAAAGCCCTGTATGAACAGTTCCATTGTCTCGTTGAGGTACTGGATACCTTTGGTCATGTCGAGCAGTATGGTGTCCTTGTGGATTGTGACGACACTCTTGGATTCGTCCTTGTCAAACCCAAGCTCCTCAAGGGTCTTTGCAAGCGCCTTCTTGTCCTTTATGCGCTTGTCCGCGGGGATGGTTCCGTCCTTTATCGCCTTGATGACTGCTTCTGGCAGCGGCTCGACGATTACCGAGAACTTGTTGTGCTTATTCGGGGACTTTCCTTCGAACTCCGGCCCGCGCTGGAGAACGGTCTCCCTGTAAACCACGACCGGCTCCGATACTTTGATATCGACCTTGTAGTCGTTGATGATACGGAAGGTAGTGATTTCGATGTGCAGTTCACCCATGCCTGACAGCAGGTGCTCTCCGGTTTCCTGGTTGATTTCCACCTTGAGAGATGCGTCTTCCTTTGCAACCTTACGCATGACTTCAATGAGCTTTGGCAGGTCTCCCATTTTCTTGGTCTCGATTGCTACGGTGACGACTGGTTCGGATACGTGCCTTATCTCTTCGAAAGGCTCCATTGTCGGGTCTGTCGAAAGCGATACTCCTGCAATTGCATCCTTGAGTCCAGTGCATGCCGCGATGTTTCCCGCGACTACTTCTTCTACGGGAAGCCTTTCCGGACCCATGAAGAGTGATACGCTCTGAACCTTGTTTATCTGCTTGCCGTTTGTTCCTGCGACGTAGAGGTCCATGCCCTTTACGAGCTTTCCGCTGAACAGGCGGCCGGTTGCGATTTCTCCCGCATGCGGGTCAATCGTTATGTCGGTTACCATGTAGGACGTCTGCGCCTTTTCAGTGCAGGCGAGCATTTCCTTGCCTATGCCCTGGGTGGTATCTCCCTTCCAGATTTGGGGCAGACGATAGTGCTGCGCTTCCTTCGGGTTCGGGAGGTGCTTGACGACCATATCGAATACGACGTCGTTGATCTTTGCCTTTTGCGCAAGCTCCTTTGAGCGGCCTGTGGAGCAGAGGTCGAAGATGTCCTTGAAAGTGACGCCCGTCTTCTTCATGTATGGCATTGAAAGCGCCCAGTTCTCGTATGCCGAGCCGAACGCGACAGAGCCGTCCATTACTCCTACGTGCCACTTGTCCTTGAATTCGTCAGGGACCATTTTGTCAATGAGTATGTTGACGTCGCGGATGATGTCTGTGAATCTCTTTATCATCTGCTCGGGGGTAAGCTTGAGTTCCTTGATTGCGCGGTCTACCTTGCTGATGAACAGCACTGGCTTTACTTTCTCTTTAAGCGCCTGGCGAAGAACTGTTTCTGTCTGCGCCATTACGCCTTCAACCGAGCAGACGAGGACGACTGCTCCGTCGACTGCACGCATTGCGCGAGTAACGTCGCCGCCGAAGTCAACGTGGCCGGGGGTATCGATAAGGTTGATTAGGTATTCCTTGCCCTCGAACTCGTGGACAATGGATACGTCTGCGTTGTTGATTGTGAGGCAGCGCGCCTGTTCCTGCTCGTCGAAGTTAAGGTAAAGCTGCTTTCCCGCGATTTCCTCTGATATCATGCCTGCCGCGGCAAGAAGGTTGTCGGAGAGCGTGGTCTTTCCATGGTGGATGTGCGCCACTATTCCGATGTTCCTGATCATGTCCGTCTTGTGCATCATGACGGGGATCTTTGCTGCCAGATCTTCTCTAACTCGTGTCATTTCAATTCACCTGATATTTACAATTCTAAATATAGAAACAATAAAATGAGAGAAAAAGCCCGCTTATCTTGCGGACTTGGATACACGCTCAACTTCCGCCTTCTTGGTGACGGCAAAGCTGTTCATGCTGTTCTTGGACGCGTTTATAAGTTCGTCTGCGAGGCGATTCTCGATGTCCTTGCCCTTGCCCTTGCTTCCTTGGATGGCGCTGGTTGCGAGGTTGCGGAGAGCGACGTCTACGCGCCTTGATGGCGCTACATCGACTGCCTTGGGAACAGTTATTCCTGCATAGCTCAAGCGTGTGACTTCTTCACGGGGCGCTGCGTTCTGTATCGCTTCGACAAATACCTGGACCGGGTTCTTCTTGGTCTTGGCCGCGATCATCTCAAATGCGTCCTTGACCGCATTGTAAGCGCTCATCTTCTTGCCCGTATATTTCTGCGTGCGCATCAGCTTGTTTATGAGCCTCTCGACTACGCTTACGCGGGACTTGGCGAACGCCTTGTTTGCGTGCCTTGCGCCGGTATGCGGGACGATTATCGGGGCGAGGTTCATGTACTTGCCGAGGCCTGGGTCGTTTATCACGACGTCGGTGTCATACTTTCCGAATATGAGGTATTCTTTCGGCTTTGCTTCCTTGGGCGCTTCTGCGACAGGCTGTGCCTGCTCAACTATTTTCTCTTCTGCCATAATTGTCACCTACCGCCTATTTACCTCGTCGGCTTCTCCTTCCTGCCGCGAACAAGCTCATTCAGCGAGATGTTGTTGACCTTGATCACCTTGTAACGGACACCGGGGATGTCACCGTAGGATCTTCCCATGCGACCGCCAATTCCTTCAACGAGCACTTCGTCGTGTTCGTCGATGAAGTTGATTGCGCCGTTTCCGACCGCGAACGCCGTGACCTGCCTTCCGTTCTTTATGAGCTGGACCTTTATGCACTTGCGGATAGCGGAGTTGGGCTGTTTTGCTTCAACACCGACTTTTGCAAGGACAATTCCTCTTGCCTGCGCCGCAACGCCGATAGGCTCATACTTTGCCCTGCTTCCGAGTGCGCGCTTGGCGAAATACCTGCTGCTCCAGAGCAGCGTTTTCCTGTCTTTCTGCAATTTTCTTGCACAATTTAATCCGTTTGCCATTTAATCACCAATTTCAGATATATGTTATATATAATCTGATTTTTCCGACTTTTAAAACGCCCTACGGCAGTAGTGGCGCCCTTACCAGCTAAGGACGGTTGTGCCGATTTAACTCAGGTTAAGGGAGTGGAACTCTGTCCAGCCCAGGCCTCGAGCAACGTTTAAGAGGGATGGGGTATCTGTTATTTAAATTTAAATGATGTGGTATCGTATAAGTGATAGGTCTATATCATATGAGGGTAAAATTAAATCGATAACTTAGCCGAAGGCGGGGTCGAGTGGTTTCATAATTTTCAACCGGCGTTTGAGGCGAAATGCCCCTCAGTATAGTTGTATTCCAGTGCAGATAAAACTTTACCATCCAAATCTTTTTGAGCGTCGTCGCCAAAGATATATGTCTTATATTCGTGGATGTCTTTTATAAAGTAGCCAAACCATGCAGTGAAGTATTTTCTAGCGATGCGCTGTTGTTCTTCAACACCGATTGTGCATACATCATAGCCGACAGTAGAGGTAAGTAAGTGGGCACCCCAACCTTCGGGTATGCCAGCATAACCTGGGCCGACATAACCTGTGTGGGAGCCGCCATTGATCTCAACGTATTCTTTGGTGGCTGCGTCAGGTATAGGAGCGTAGTACTCATAAACGCTACTGGCGTTGTTGAAATCATCATTACTTCCTACCTGAATCTGGATCGGCACATTTATTCTACTTGCATCTACCGCTACTTCCTCCGGAGGATCTGGCGATAACGCGACAGCGGCATCAATCTCTGGATTGGTGCTGGTCGCTTGCATGACCCCTCCCCCTCCCGAAGAGAGACCTATGACACCAAACCTTTCGATGTCCAGAATCCCTTGTATTGGGGAAGATGGCGACTCGTTCTCGCTCTTCAGCTGGCGGATGCCTCCGTCGAAGCCGCAGGCCCATTGGGCGTCATCAAGCGATGCGGGATTTGGTATCGTAAAAGTTAATGTCACATAACCATGGGAAGTAAGGTGCTCGGCAACCCAGGCAATGGTCTCACAGGCATCGGCAAGTCCGCCGCTCACTATGATTCCCGGGTATGGTTTGTCTGATATGATGTTCGGGGCGTACAGCCCGTCGGACTGCGCAGGATAGCGAACCGTTGCATGATATGGCCCCCAGCTCAAGTCGTAATACGTTGTGTAGTAATAGCCGACGTAATACGGCCCGTGTCCGTCTGGAGGTGTTGAATTCTGTACATTTGCCTCTTCTGTTGTTATGTCGTTCCCGCTCGTGCATCCGCTGAGTGCGGTTGCAAGCATCAGGCCCATTATAGCAGTAACCAAAAACATCTTGGTTTTCATCTCATCACCCACCCGCAGAACCACGTGGAGATAATCAGCAAGATCCGGCAGGCACAAAATGAAAGTATGTTGTAAGTTTATAAAAACGTCGTTAAATCTCGCTTTCTAGACAAAAAGATGAAAATAAGAAAAAGTCGCTCCGTTTCCGAAGTGATGCCTGTTTTTTCCTGTTCTCTCCAAAAAAAAGGGCCAAATAAATTAATGTCCTATCCGATTCGGCTACAACATGCCTGAAACGAGTTTTGAGCCAAAACTGCCTGCACAAGATTCCAACATATTAGATAACCAACGAAAGCCGTTCTCGCTTCAAAACACGCCCTGGTGGGCAGCGGCTTCTTTCATATTCATTACCGCCACAATTTGCCATCTCCTGTTTTCCCGACTTGGCTTCAACCTTGCAGACGAAGGTTTCATACTCGCTGGCGCAAGACGGATACTGGAAGGGCAGGTGCCACACCTTGATTTCATCTCCATACGGCCTGCGGGATCGCACATACTTTGGGCGCCGCTGGTCGCGGTTGGCGGAGAGTATACAATTTGGATTTCGAGGTTCGTACCGTGGCTTCAATTCGCGGCGATTT
>JAQUQK010000061.1 GCA_028716125.1 Thermoplasmatota archaeon
TACTGGAAGTTATCCTTGGTGAGCACTTTAACGTTTGCGGGATGCTTGGAAACTGGCCCCATCTTTGATGCAACTATGAGCTTTATGCCTTTTTCCCCTGCAACGTCAAGAAGCCTCTGGGTGACTACTCCGTCCAACACTACTGTGGCGGGAGCGTTTGCGCTCTTTATCGCATCGGCTATATCTCTTACCAGTATCTCGTTGCCTATGACTGAATCATTGGCATCGTAAATGACTGCCTTCAGGGAACCGGAGAGGCGCTCAAGGGTGGACTTGTACTTGTCCATCGGCTCTTCCTTTTTTGCGTCCTGTTTTTCATCTTTCTTCTCTTCCGCTTTCTTTCCTGAGATCAGGCTGAATATTCCTCCGCGGTGCTCAGCAGGCGCTGGAACTGGAGGCGGGATTGGGATTGCCGGAGCGCTAGACTGAACAGACGGGCTTAACGTTGTTTGTGATGGCACGGGATGATGCTGGGCCTGCGCTGATGCCTGTTGTACTGGCGCCTGCGGCCTTGGCGCCTGCTGCGGGGTCGGCCTTTGCTGTTGCTGGGGCCTTGGCGCCTGCTGCTGCGCCTGCATTCCCGGCTTTGGCGTGTGGTTTGCCTTGACTATGCCGTAACTCTCCATGTATTGATCTGCCGGAACTTTGTTCTTGAGGCATTTCATTATCTGCTTTTCCGCAAGCTCCTCGACCTCGCGGGCTTCTGGCGCCCTTGTCACATAGTCTATTTCGCATACGGACAGGAGTTCCTTGAGAATCAGTTCTCCGCCGCGGTCACCGTCGACGAATGCGGTCGTGGTGCAGTCGCGCGAGATGTCTATTATGGTCTTTGGAACGCTTGTTCCCTCAACGGCAATTACGTTGTTGATGCCCGAGCGGAGCAGGTTGAGAACATCGTTGCGCCCTTCAACAATTATAACACTGTCTGTCTTCCCGACGTTAGGTCCTGCCGGAAGGTGGTCTGGGCCATAATAAACAAGTTCTGCAACGCGTATTTCGCCGCGAAGCTTCTCTGCGATGTTGCGCGTTTCTTCATCCGAAGTCGTCGAAAGGGTCTTGAGAAGGGTCTTTGCCCTTTCCATTACCTTCTTTCTCTTTGATACGCGAACGTCGTCAATCGCCGTGACCTCAATCTTTGCCGTGCAAGGCCCTACGCGATCTATGGATTCTAATGCTGCCGCAAGAATTGCCGTTTCCACCTGGTCGAGGTTTGACGGGATTTCTATCGTGCCTTCGGTCTTTCCGCGCTTTGAATCAAGTTCAACCGTTATGCGTCCGATCTTCGTGCTGCGCTGGAGGTCCCTTAGATCAAGCTCTTCGCCAAGAAGTCCTTCGCTCTGGCCAAAGATTGCTCCGACAACGTCAGGATGCTCTACAACGCCGTCAGTCGAAATAGTTGCCTTTATGAGATATTTTGATGCGCTTGTGTCTGCTGCCATTATATCACCTTTAACGCAAGCACTTGCCTGCGCTTACTAAAAATAGCGGCTTTCGAAGGTGTTTGGCCGAGCCTTTTTTCGAATTACTTTAAACGCTCAATTACAGGATCGGATTTTTTCTCGAATCTGAATTGTGAAAGGCGAATCATAGTAACACGTTCACAGCCCGGGCATCCTTGCAGCCAGCAAGAATTTCAAGCCAAGGTTGAATGAAATCGGCCAGACCTTCGGTCTACCGCTATTTTGCAATACCATATCATATTCCCGCTTTTAACTATATGCATTGTTATATATAATATGGGTAATATGGGGCGAGGCAAATATAAGCGCGCAAGAACGTGCGAAAACAACGCGCTAAAACAAAACACAAAACTAAAAATGGAACAAAAAGTAGAGAAAAAGCGAAAAATTACTTCTTCGCCTTCTTTGCATACTTGGCAACGAAGTCTTTGAGGATTGCCGGGAAGTCGGGCTTGCTTGTCTCGTCAAGCTCGTAGCGCACGTGGAGCATCGGCTTGTTGACCTTCACTATGCGGTTGAGGTCGATTGGCGTGCCGGATATGACGACGTCGCATTCCGACTTGTTGATCGTCTCTTCCAGCTCCTTCATCTGCTTCTTGCCATAGCCCATTGCAGGCAGGACGTCGCTAAGGTGGTTGTACTTCTGGAAGGTCGCGATTATCGAGCCGACTGCATATGGTCTTGGGTCGATTATCTTGCAGCCGAGGTTCTTTGCCATCACATAGCCTGCTCCGAATTTCATCTCGCCGTGCGTGACTGTTGGACCGTCCTCAATCACAAGCGCTTTCTTTCCCTTTGCAAGCTCGGGCTTGTTCGGCTCAAGTGTGAGCGGAGAGTTCGCGTCCATTATTGTCGCGTTCGGGTTGATCTCCTTTATGTTGCGCTTGACCTTCTCGATGTCTTCCTTCTTTGCGGTGTCTTCTTTGTTGACGACAATTACGCTTGCCATGCGCGCATTCACTTCGCCAGGATAGTATGCGACTTCGTGCCCCGCCCTGTGCGGATCGACTACGGTCACGTGGAGGTCGGGCCTGAAGAACGGGAAGTCGTTGTTCCCGCCGTCCCATATTACAATGTCTGCTTCCTTTTCGGCTTCGCGGAGAATCTTTTCATAATCTACGCCTGCGAAAACGACTCCGCCCATGTCGATGTATGGCTCATATTCCTCGCGTTCCTCAATTGTGCATTCGTGCTTGTCGAGGTCTGCGTATGACGCAAAGCGCTGGACTGCCTGCTTTACAAGGTCGCCGTACGGCATCGGGTGCCTGACTGATGCGACTTTATATCCCATGTCGCGCAGAAGCTTGAAGATGCGCCTGGACGTCTGGGACTTGCCGCAGCCCGTCCTGATTGCGCAAACCGCGATTACCGGCTTTGTGGACTTGACCATCGTGTTTTCCGGCCCCATCAAAACGAAGTCGGCTCCTGCCGCATTTGCCATCGCAGACTTGTGCATTACATATTCATACGGAAGGTCGCTGTAAGCAAGGACTACCTGCCTTACGCCGTGCTTCTTGATAAGCTCGGGTGCGTCCTTCTCGTCATAGATCGGAATTCCGTTTGGATAAAGCGATCCCGAGAGTTCCTTTGGATACTTGCGCCCCGCAATGTCAGGTATCTGGGTTGCGGTGAACGCCACGATTTCATAGGCGGGGTTGTTCCGATAGTACGTGTTGAAGTTATGGAAGTCCCTGCCTGCCGCGCCTAAAATGATGGTTTTTATCTTGTCCATATTGCCACCTGCAAAAAGGGCGTATCTCTGACTATTATATAAGTAATTCCCAAGTAAAACTTATAAATAAATAAACGATACTAAATATATAAAAATTGAGAATTCTTTTAATAGAGTGTGAGCCAGATGGTAAAGAAAAAGTGCGAGGTTGAGGAAACGATCAAGTGCCCGGAATGCGGCTGCACCACCCTTGAGAGAGACACAGTAAGAGGAGAAATGGTCTGCCCGCAGTGCGGCATTGTCGTGGAAGAGGGTCTTATCGACCAGGGGCCCGAGTGGCGCGCATTTGACAGCGAACAGCAGGACAAGCGCGCACGCACAGGCGCACCCACCACATATACAATACATGACAAGGGACTTTCAACGATCATCGGATGGAAGAACAAGGACTCCTACGGCAAGTCCATCCCAACTCGCAACAGGGCACAGCTTTACAGGCTTAGGAAATGGCAGAGGCGCATCAGAATTTCCAATGCAGCCGAAAGGAACACTGCATTCGCTCTCAACGAACTTGACAGGATGTCCTCCGCAATGGGGCTTCCAAGAAAGATACGCGAATGCGCGGCAATGCTCTACAGGCACGCAGTTGAAAAGAACCTAATCCGCGGGCGCTCGATAGAAGGCGTAGCGGCTGCAGTCCTTTATGCAGCATGCAGGCAGTGCGACGTTCCAAGAACTCTTGATGAAATCGCAACGGCGGCTCGCGTCGAGCGCAAGGAAATCGGCAGGACATATCGCTTCATTTCCCGCGAACTCGGACTCAAGCTTATGCCCACCACCCCGTCAGACTACATCACCCGCTTCGCGTCGGAACTCAAGCTCAGCCCCGCAGTCCAGGAAGAGACAAAGCGCATCCTGAAGCTTGCGGCAGACAAGGAATTGACCTCTGGAAGGGGGCCAACTGGTGTTGCGGCGGCAGCGGTTTACATCGCGGCCATCAACAAGAACGAGCGCAGGACTCAGCGCGAAGTGGCAGATGTGGCGGGAGTCACGGAAGTCACGATACGCAACCGCTACAAGGAACTGGCTGAGAAACTCGGCCTCCCGATTGAGATATAATCCTCTCTTTCTTTTCCAATATTTTTGGTTGTTTTTACAACAAAAGTTAAGAAAGTTTAGCAAATGGCAGAATTATGAAAAAATTCCTCATCCTGGCATTTTTAGCGGCGCTCCTGCTTCCCGCGGCACTTTCCATTTCCGCACCTGTGGCATCGGCGCAGCTTTACATCTACCACAACAACGTCACGCTCCAGCAGGACTTGCAAAGCCTTGCAGAGGCGCACCCCAATCTTACAAAGCTGCAATCCATAGGGAAATCGGTGCTTGGGCAGGACTTGTGGTGCATAGAGATAACGAATTTCGAGAGCCCAGAGCAAAAGCCTGCGATATACATCGACGGCGCGCACCACGGCAACGAACAATTGGGGATGGAGCTTTGCTACTCTTTTGCGGACTTTCTGCTTAACGAATACGAAAGCAACGTTACTGCAAAAGAGCTTGTTAACGCGCGCCACTTTTACATAACGCCTCTCGTAAACCCGGACGGAAACTTGCTTGACGCCCGCGCCAATGCAAAGCAGGTGGACCTGAACCGCAACTATCCGTATCAATGGACAGGCGAGGGCGACACTATCGGTCTTTCGTCCGCAGGCTCCGAGCCCGAGGTCGCGGCAAACATGGGCATTATGAAAAAAATACAGCCGGATCTGTACGTGACTTTTCACACCGGCGCAACCGTGATGATTTATCCATGGGGCTACACGCCGGACCCGCCGCCAGACGAACAGGTTTACCTGCGGCTTTGCGAGGAAATTGCGAACCGCACCAATCTTGAATACGGCCAGATATGCAGCCCTGCGATGTATCCTGCATTCGGCGGAAGCATAGACTGGAGCTACGGCGAGCTTGGAATTATTTCATATTGCATAGAAGTGGACGGCGAGCAGTGGGTTCCCGCTTCGACCGAAGACATAAGGTCGCGCCTCTGGCAGTCATTTGACGGGCTTTTGTATTCCGCCCAAAACGTGGATCTGCTTGGCGCAAAGCTAGAGATGTTGGACCTTGCGCTCAGTTCGAATTCACCGGACACGTTTACAATAAGCTTCACTCTTTCAAACACGGGATTCGGAAACGCAACTAACATCTCTATTTGCCCCAATGAAGGCGACGGATATTGCAGCATTTCCTACTTTGACGTTCCGCAGGCAATAAGCGCTGGCGATTCCTGCCGCGCATCCGTCGTTTACAGCGCGGAGTTTAGCGGGGAAAAAGCGTTCGGCATCGCAATCAAATACAACAAAACGATTCTCCATGGCAAGCAATCCGGGCTTTGGTACTCCGCAGCCGTGAACGTGGATAATGGAGGTGTTGAGATAACTCAGCTTCCTGCCGACGGCTCGGTGAACGGGGCATTCGCAGACGGCACCAGCGCGGAACTTGCAGGCCATAAGCAGACGGCGGGATTCGAAACTGCCGCGCTCGTCCCTGCAATTGCGGGCGCTCTGCTGGCTGCTGCAGCATTGAAAAGAAACAGGAAAAACAAAGATTGATACTATGTCTGAATGGCAACTTGCAAAAAGGCACGATTCATTTTACAGGCTTGCAAAACAGGAAGGATACCGCGCCCGCTCCTCATTCAAGCTCAAGCAGATAAACGAGAAATTCGGCGTAATACACAAGGGGTTTGCCGTTGTCGATCTCGGATGCGCTCCCGGCGGATGGATGCAAGTCGCAAAGGAAATAGTAGGCGAAACTGGGACAGTAATTGGAATTGACCTCAAGCAAATCAAACCCATCGAAGGCACGGTTTTCATCCAGGGCGACATGACTTCAGACGAAACCGTAAAAAAAGTCCTGGATGCAATTTCCACGTCCGGGCGCAAAATAGACACAGTTATTTCAGATATGTCCCCGAACATTTCAGGCGCATATTCCATGGACCACGTCAGGTCTATCGACCTATGCGAACATGCGCTGAATTTTGCAAGAAAAGTTCTTCGCCCCGGCGGCAGCTTCACGGCAAAAGTGTTCGAAGGAGAACATTTTCCTGAATATTTCAACAACGTCAAGATGTCTTTTGATTTCGTGAAGCGCTACGCACCAGATGCATCGCGTTCCTCAAGCTCGGAGATATATGTCATTGCAAAAAGATTCAGGCCCGGCGCAAAAATACCAAAATCTGCATTGTGCGAAAAGGAGTAAGGGCCTGCGGATTGGACAACATGATTAATATCTGGCCATAACATTACTTTTTGTCTGGCATTTCATTTTAATGCCTTTGTTTGAATTTCGCGGCTGGTGCATAGATATGGCAAAAAGAACGTTGGCAATTGCTTTGGTCGGGCTTGTGGTCGCGGCAGGATTTTCAGGATGCATTGGAGACCTTGGCGGGATATTCGGAGGCGGAAACGATGGTGATGTGCAACCTGCCGATTACGTAAATCCCCTTGTCGGCTCTCTGATTTACGGCAACACGTTCCCCGGCCCCACAATGCCTTTTGGAATGGTCCAATTAAGCCCAGATACCGAAACCGGTGATTTCTTTGAGAATCTCACGCGCTGCTCCGGATATTATTACACCACGGATTCCATCATCGGATTTTCGCATACGCATCTCTCGGGCACTGGGTGCTCGGACTACGGCGACATTCTTCTGATGCCAACAAAAGGCGAAGTCCAGACCGAGCCAGGAAGTGCCTCAGACCCGGACAGCGGATACCGCTCGCGGTTCAGCCACGAAAACGAGGTGGCAAAGGCAGGTTATTACAGCGTCCTGCTTGATGATTCTGGAATAAAGGCGGAACTTACTGCCACAACGCGCGCAGGCATCCATAGATACACTTTCCCGCAGGGCTCGGACTCGCATATTCTTATTGACCTTGAACACGGAATGAAATACATGGGATTTGGAGCATCCTCCGACTGCCAGATAAACATAGTTGATGAGAACACGGTTGAAGGTTCCCGAGGCTCAATCGGATGGGCAAGGCATCATACAGTTTATTTTGCCGCTGAATTCTCGAAATCGTTCTCTTCAAGTTCAACATTTAACATGGGCCAGCAGTTCCCTGGCGTTCCGGTGCAAGCGGGAACAGGCGTAGGCGCAGTCCTGAATTTTGACACGCAGGAAAACGAGCAGATAGTTGTAAAAGTCGGCATTTCCTTCGTGAGCATTGAGGGGGCGCGCGCCAACCTTGAGACAGAGGCGAAAGGATGGGACTTTGACGAATACAGGCAAAATGCGGAAGATGCCTGGAACGAACAGCTGAAGAATATAGAAATCTCTGGCGGGAGCGAGGACGAGCGCACGACATTCTACACTGCGCTTTACCATACGATGATAGAGCCAAACATATTCTCCGACGTCGACGGCTCATATCTCGGAGTGGACTATACGGTGCATCAGGCAGACCCGGCGCATCCGCAATATACGCTTTTCTCCACATGGGACACTTTCAGGGCGCTGCATCCGCTTCTTACAATAATTGATCCTGAAAGGGATGCAGACATAATACAGTCAATGATCAACATCTATAATGACGGCGGCGGGCTTCCTACGGGATGGCTCCCAAGATGGTTCATAGCAAACGCCGACAACAACTGCATGACAGGCACTCACGCCGATTCCATCATCGCGGATGCATACACCAAGGGAATTACGGGTTTTGATGCCGAAACCGCATACGAGGCGATGTGGAAGAATGCAAATATTCCCGGGGCAGCAGTGGTTCCGGAGTTCCCTCTTACTACGCTCACTACAGAAGGGCGCTACGGCCTGCAGTTTTATTCAACCATCGGCTACGTGCCCGGCGACACGGTTCCGTTTGAGGCTCTCGGGATGGATGTGAACCCAACGACCGCACAGGGCGTTTTCTTCTGGCTCTTGGACCAGGGAACTACAAGAACTCTTGAATATGCATATGATGATTTCTGCGTCGCCCAAATGGCAAAGGCGATGGGAAATACCGCCGACTATGAAACATTGATGGGACGCTCAAAGAGCTATGCAAACCTTTTCGATTCTGAAACCGGATTCATGCGGGGCAAGAGCATTACCGGCCAGTGGATGAATGAAAACGATTTCGACCCGTTCAAGGAATACATGTACTACGTTGAGGGAAACGCATGGCAGTGGACGTTCTTCGTTCCTCATGATGTATATGGCCTCGCCGACCTTTTCGGAGGAAAAGAGAAGTTCATAGAGAAACTGGATTCATTGTTTGCGCAGGAAGAAAAAATTGACGTCATTGCGGTTGATGCGTCCCTGCTAATCGGCCAGTATGTCCATCCAAACGAGCCTTGCCACCACATTTTATACATGTATGATTATGTCGGGCAGCCCTGGAAGACACAGGAGCGCGTAAGGCAAGTAATGGACGAGTTTTACGGGCCTGGGCCTGATGGCTTATGCGGCAACGACGACTGCGGGCAGACGAGCGCTTGGTACGTCCTTTCGGCCATGGGATTTTACCAGGTAGCGCCCGGAGACCCGATATACTGCATCGGAAGCCCGATATTCGATAAGGTTGTAATACACCTGAGCAACGGCAAGGACTTCACAATAGAGGCAAAGAAAAATTCACCTGAAAACAAGTACGTGCAGTCGGCAAAGCTGAATGGCGTGGAATACGACAAGACATGGTTCAGCCATTCAGATATAGTTTCCGGAAGAATGCTCTTACTCGAAATGGGTTCTTCGCCCTCGGCTTGGGGAACTGCGCCTAAAAGTGCCCCCATTTCGCTTTATTCTTAATTTTCTTAAGTTTTTATTTTAAAAACAGATGAAAAAACACAAGAGGAAAAATTACTTCTTTTCGCACATCTTCAGCGCGATTTCCGCCGCCCTCTTGCCGGAGATGAGCATTCCGCCGAATATCGGGCCCATTCTTGGCTTGCCCATTACCGACGTTGCGGCCATTCCACAGACTACAAGCCCAGGATAAATTTCAGTCGTGCAGTCGCGGATTGTTCCTTCGCCAATGTCCGCCCACATCGGCTTCTCCCCGAGTATTTCACCAGTTGGCGTATTGAATTTTGCGCCCGGTATCTTGCGCTGGATGATGTGTATGACGTCGGCATCGTGGCCTGTCGCATCAATCACGACTTTTGCGCGGATCGTAAGCGGGTCGACGTGCAGTTGCGCAAGCTTTACGGGCGTCCAGTTGATGACAAGCCCTGTAATCTTATCCTTTTCACGAATCATAACGTCTTCTATGCTTACCGAAATAAAGACTTTTGCTCCGGCGTCAGTTGCGCCAGCGAGCAATTTCGCCACTGACTCGACCGAGCTTGCTGTGTAATATCCGTCGCCGGTTCCCTCGTATTTTATTCCGAACTCCTTCATTATCGGGAGCGCCTCGTCCTGGACGACAATTGCCGGGAAGAGCATTCCGCCACCCCACATTCCTCCGCCGGGTGCAAGCTTGCGCTCGAAAATAACTACCTTCTTCCCTTTCTCCGCGAGGTATTTTGCGGCGA
>JAQUQK010000062.1 GCA_028716125.1 Thermoplasmatota archaeon
GATGGTCGGGGATTTGCACAGTGAACGTATGCTTTTTCTCGTCCATTAGCGGCTTGAGTTCGTGTTCGCACTGCTTGATAACGTCCCGAAGGTCCATCGGAACGATTTCCATCTTGAGCCGCCCCGATTCGATGCGCTGTATATCGAGCAAATCCTCTACGAGGCGCAGCAGCCTATTGGTGTTCCTGCTCACAACCTCAAGCAGTTCCTTTTGCTTTGGCGGCACTTCACCAATGCGCCCCGAGACCAAGAGGTCGGTATAGCCCTTGATTGACACGACAGGAGTGCGCAGTTCGTGCGTAGCCGTGGAGACAAAGCGCGTCTTAAGTTCACCCAGGTGCTTCATGGCTTCGAGTTCTATTTTTGTCTCCTCTGCCTTCTTGCGTTCGGTAACGTCCCTTATTATCCCCTGGATGCCCTTGCATTGCCTGCCGAAAAACAGGGGAAAAGCCGTCACCTCGAGATGCAGCGTCGAACCGGACTTGCCCGGCGCGGCAAATGGAACGTCTTTGAGGATTTCCCCATCCAAAAGCTTGCCCATGATTTCTTTGTATGGCTTATCTATGCTCTTCACGGCAAACATATCCTTTATGGCGTCCAGAATGTTCTTTCCGGTTATTTCGGAAGGAGTGACCCCGAACATCCGCTTCATCGAAGGAGAGGCATAAGATATCTTTTCTTTTTCGTCGATTTTGATTATGACGTCAAAACTGTTTTCGATTATATTTTTGTATTTTTCCTCGCTTTCGCGCAATGCGTTCTCCGCCTTCCTGTGCTCCGTGATGTCTCTAAAGACACCTAAGAGATATGTTCTCCCAGCCAGTGTTACAAGAGAAGTGTTAACGTCGGCATAAAAAACACTGCCGTCTTTTCTTTTTACTGGAATATCTTTAGCCACTGCAATCTCTTTTCTTGCTTGCCTCTCAAACTGTTCCATAATATATGGTACATTTTCCTTGGGATGGATGTCTGCAACCCCCAAATTTTTAATCTCTTCAAGATCATAACCTAATATTTGGCAGACTGTAATATTGCCAGAATAAAACTTTTTTGTCTCCACATCTGCTAGAAGTATTCCGTCGTTTGCACGATCAAAAATGGCTCTAAAGTTTGCCTCGGAATCTCGCAGTCCCTCCTCCGCCTGTTTGCGCTCGGTGACGACTGCACCCATAAGCAAGCCGACAATACAATTAATGATCATCAGCAGTTGCAGTTCGCCTAGACTTGCGAGGTCTAATTGAAAAAACCACATCGTCAATGTCAGCCCAAAATTCAACGCTAGGATCCCGGTGGTGACTCCCCTGAAGCCGTGACGCAGAGCAATCCAGATGAGCGGCAAGGTAATAAGATACATGGGCCGAAACTCGTCCAAGCCGCGCACGCCAAAGACCAAGTAGAACATCAACGCGATGCTGAACACTTGTCCAATGACAGCGGGCGTTGGACGTGGAAATGGCCGGCGTGCGAGCAACCTGACCGGCTGCCCTTTCGCAAACCGTTTCAGCCACGGCATCACATGGATAAGCAGAAAGGGTGTGACGGTCAGGATACCGACCGTTTCACCAATCCACCATAGGAAAATCGCGCGGAGGACTTCGCCCTGCGGCATATCGCTGCTCAAGGCGGAACTCGAAACGGAAAGTATGGCAAGCAGTGCTGAAACAAGTACAGCCGTGACAACCAGCCAAGTCACATCTCGCAACTTTCGCAGATGCCAATCGAAGTGAATCCGGCGGCGCAGGAACGCGGCGGCACCGCCATAAATCAAAGATATAATGAGCGCCCACAAAAAAAGCAAATATGCGGGTTGAGGCATGTGATAGATGAATAAACTGCCGATGAGTAAGGCGATTGTCACTGCGGGCGTGAATCCCACGCCGAACACCAACAGCAGGGTGTAAGTGAGCCCAGCGGGCGGATACCAGGCGACAATCCCTCGGAGTTCTTCAAACCATTGCGAAAAAAAATCGAGAATGACGAACGCGCAGAGGTATGCGGCTACAATCAGCGCAACGCCCAATAGCGAATGCGGGCTGCGCTGCAATTTGGCGGTACCGGATGGGGCAGCGGGCTTCTTTTTCATAGTTCCGTCCGTGTCACTATTCATCAAAGGCCGCCTTTTGGGGATAGGATGATTTCCAGCAGGGTGGCATCCCGTTGCAATTGCTGAGCGCCCCGAGCATCAGGTTTACTCTGCGCAACTCGGTTTCCGCCCATATTCTTTCTTCGGTTTCGCGCTGAATGATGCCATTTTGTGCAGCCTCAATTCCCAATGGCACTTTTACGCCTCCCCCGGAATTGCCCACCATACAAAAGGAATACTCTCTGTGCACTATTTATAAATTGCCGGAAAGCCATAAAAGCAAGGGGGGGGGGGCGAAAAAATGAAGAAAAATTTACATTTCCAAAGTGAAGTATATTTTTCCTGTTCTGATCAGAGAATTGGTAAAAAATGATCATAATTTATAAAAATTGGTTAATTTATGCGGGCGTCGGGATTTGAACCCGAGTCCTGGCGTTGGCAACGCCAAGTGATAGCCAGGCTACACTACGCCCGCGAGCGAAGTTCAACGGAGCGAGCGGGTTCAGTGCTGCGAAGCAGCACGAGCACCCGCACAATCTTCATACTTAAGTCGCGCAAGACTCCGAATCCGATGTTCGTATTTAAAAAATTTGGAGAAGTTAGAGGGATAATTCCTGCCCGTTATTGGGAAGTACCACTTCTTCGGCAAAGTCCCTCATGGCTTCCGCCAGCGGGGCGCGGTCGTCGCTGTGGTATATGATTACCTTCTTTGGCTGGCAATTCTTTGCGAATTCGACAAGCTCGCTGTGGCCAGCGTGCGCCGAGAAGTCGAATTTCTGTATTTCACATTCCACTTTCTCCTCAATGCCGTTTATCATTACCGTTTTGGTGTCCATGAGGCGCCTGCCGTTACAGCCAGGAACCTGGTAGCCTGTGAGTAGAATTGCATTTTTATTGTCGTGCTTTAGATGGTTTATGTAGCTGAGTACCGGACCGCCTTCGACCATTCCACTGCTTGTTATGATTGCATCCGCTTCCTTCATTGCGCGCTTCCTTGCATGGTCGGTCTGCACGACGCTGACGCGGTGTTGGGCGCTTGAAAGTTTCCTGGAATCACGCAAGTAGTCGGGCATGTCGAGCATGATATCTGTAATCTTGCGCCCCATTCCGTCAAGCCAGACGTTGAAGCCTGCGTCCCTGAAAGTCAGAAGAAGCTCCTGAGTCCTTCCAACCGCGAATGCCGGAATTATGGCAACTCCGCCTCTTGTGCTCACTTCGTCCACCTTGTCGAGAAGTTCCTTTTCAACTTGCTCGCGGATCTTGTGTTCGCGCCCAGAGTAAGTTCCCTCAATCGCGAGAATGTCGCACCTTACTGGGTGCGCACCCCAGACAAGTCTGCTGTGGCGGACCGAAAGGTCGCTTGTGAAAAGCATGCTTTGCCCATCCGGAAGAATTATCTCGGACATCATCGCGCCGGGTATGTGGCCCGCGGAGTGGAAGTTCACTTCCACGCCGTTTACGCTGACGTCGCCGTTGAAAGCTGCCGGATGCGCGTCGTGAAGGTACTGCTTCAGGTCGTCCTTGTCCCATGGCGAAGTCCAGCCTTCGGCCGCGTTGATTTTCAGAGTATCGTAAAGAAGAACTTCGGTAATCGCCTTTGTCGCTGGCGTTGCTACTAATCTGCATTTCCTGTTGCCCGCAATCCACGGGAACATTCCCGAGTGGTCCAGGTGCGCGTGCGAAAGGAACGCCGCATCCAGATCCGGCGGGGCAAGCGGATACTCCGGCGGCTTTCCCGGCTTGAACCCGTAATCAAAGAGAATCTTGGCGCGTTCAGTTTCCAAATACATTCCGAGGCGCCCTACTTCCTGCGCGCCCCCAAGAAAATTGATTTTCATCTTATTTACCTTATCTGTAATCTGGCAAACGTTGTTAAAAGTTCTCCACTCGCATCTCCGCTTCTTTTTAAATCGCAAAACAATTCACGTCCAATGTCTTTTCTCTCTGAAAAATCCGAATTGATACATGCGTCTCAGCGGGCGGCAGAAGCGATTTGCGCTGCTCCCTCAATCCGCGTAATTTCGCATTATGATGCCGACGGCCTTGCGGCTGCTGGCGTTGTAGCGGAAGCCCTGCGCAGGATGGGCAAGCGTTTCCATCTCACGATAGTCCACGATCCAAACGCAGATTTCATCGAAATGCTTGCAAAGGAGAATAACGAACTCACGATTTTCTGCGATATGGGAAGCGGGCAGATAGACGAAATACAAAAACTCGGCAAAGTCATCATTTGCGACCACCATAAGCCGCCGAAGATGCAGCAATACCTTGGCGACATAATCCAGATAAATTCGCACATTTTCGGGATTGATGGTACTTACGAGGCGAGTGCATCCACCGTCGCATTCGTTCTTGCAATCGCACTTTCGGATATGAACTGGGACTTGTGCCAGGTTGGGCTTGCAGGCGCAATTGGCGACCGCCAGGGAATTTTCGGACTCAAGGGACTTAACCGCGAAATTGCAGAGGAAGGCGCAAAACGAGGGCACATAATAGAATCAATCGGCCTCAACATCAGCGGTTCGGCAGGAACTAAATTAAGGGAATTGCTGGCCGGATGCTCAGACCCGTTCTTCTGCGGAGTTTCGGGCGAACTGGAAAAGGCAGATGCGTTTCTGTCATCGCTCAAAATATCGAGCACATTTTTCCATGAGATCTCAAAGGAAAAGCAGTCGGCGCTTATCTCTATTCTTGCCATGAAACTCATAAAGCAGGGCGCAAGGCCGGAAATTGCGGAGCGCCTTGTCGGAAAGAGATACCTTCTCAAGAACATGGGAACTGACTGCGAACACATGGCCGACCTTCTCAACGCTTGCGGGCGCTCAAGCAAAGAATCGCTTGGCGTTTCCCTATGCATAAATTTTTGCAAATATCAAAAGGACGCGGAAGCATTGCTTTCAGAGTACCAGAAGAAAATCCTGGATGGCGTAATGCGCCTCCGGGCAGGCGAATTCTCAGAAATGAAGGCGATACAGCACGCAGAAATAGCCGACCCGGCGCTTGCAGGAACCGTCATGGGGCTTGCGCTCAATTCCTTCCTTAACCAGGAAAAGCCGGCGATAGGAATCTCAATTCAAGGAGACAAGGCAAAGGTCTCCTCAAGGGGCACGAAATATCTCGTGGACAAGGGGCTTGACCTTGCGTACGCGCTTAAAACCGCTTCAGAATTCGTGGGCGGCTACGGCGGAGGGCATCCAATAGCATCCGGCGCCACCATTCCAAAAGAAAAGACAAAGGAATTCCTTGCTAAACTAGACGAGATTGTTGAATTGCAGCTCAACCCGTTCAGGGACGCATCGGAACTTGCCGCAAAGGAAGGGAAGAAATGAGGATAAAATGCAAAATCGAGCTTTCATATGGCAGTGCAAAAGAGGCGAAGGCGATCGCGTCGGCAGTTTCAGTTGACGACTACGAATATGTAAAAACTTCACTTTTCGGCAAAAAGATAATTGCAGAGATGGAAGCCGAAGATGCAAAAACGCTTATGAACACCGCGGACGATTATCTTGCATGCGTTTCAGTGGCGGAAAGAAGCGCAGCCGGCGCCAAAATTAGAAAAAATTAAGATTTAGGTTCCTTTTCGAACTCTTCCAGTAATTCTTTCTGCCTGCGCGTGAGCTTTTCCGGCGTTTTAACAACGAATTTAACAATCAGGTCGCCGCGCCCGTGCCTGCCGAGTATGGGCATTCCCTTTCCATGAACGCGAGTTCTGGTGTGGGATTGCGTTCCTGAAGGAACTTTCACGGATTCGAAACCGTCGATTGTTTCAACTTCGACCTTTCCGCCCATTGCAGCCTGTGCGAAGGAAAGAGGCGCATCCACGTAAAGATCGTTTCCTTCCCTTAGAATTGTCGGATGCTCCTTGACGCGAATGACCACAAATAGGTCGCCCGGTCCGCCTTCGCCGTGCTCTCCTTCTTCGCGCATCCTGAGAACGGAGCCATTGTCAACGCCCTGCGGAATTTTTACATTTATTTTCCTGCGGCGCTGGACATAGCCTGAGCCCCTGCATTCCCCGCAAGGAGTTTCGATTATCTGCCCGCGCCCGTTGCAACGGTCGCAAGTAATAACCTGCGAAAACTGCATAAATCCTGCCCTTCTGACATATTGTATTTGTCCCGAACCGTGGCACTTGGGGCATGGCGATTTCCTTGTTCCCTGTTTTGCCCCGCTTCCGCCGCAAGTCTCGCATCTTTCGGTGCGAGGGACTTCTATTTCCTTCTCAACGCCTTTTGCGGCATCGTCAAGAGTGATTGAAACGTGGAATTCTATGTCCTCGCCGCGCCTTGGCTGTCGGCTTCGCCTCCCGCCGCCGAAGAATGTGTCGAAAATGTCCGCCCCCGAAAAGCCGAATCCGCCTCCGCCAAATCCCATGTTGCGGAAAATGTCTGAAAAGTCGCTGAAATTGGCTCCTCTGAATATGTCCTCATAACTATAACGTTGGTCTATGCCTGCATGGCCGTACTGGTTGTACTGGGAGCGCTTCTGTTCATCGGAAAGGACTGCGTACGCTTCGGAAATCTCCTTGAATTTCTCCTCGGCATTCTTCTTTTCTTCGGCGGGAACGCGGTCTGGATGATGCTTTAGCGCCAGCTTCCTATATGCCTGTTTTATCTCGTCCGCGCCTGCGCCCTTGCCGATTCCCAGCACTTCGTAATAATCGCGCTTGTCCACGGACGGTGCATCAATTGGAAATATAAGGGATTAACGCAAAATGCGCTTCTATAACTATTTTTCTACGGCTCTTCCTTGACTGTTTCAAAACACATAGCGGTCACGGTCTTTCCTACGCCGCCCATTACCCTCATTTTGTCTATTATCATCTTGCTGATTTCCTCGACTGAGCCTGCCCTGACCTTAATCAAAAGGTCCCATTCGCCCGCCATTATGTGGACTTCAAAAACTCCGGGCAGGTTCCCAATTTTCCTGGCAAGGTCGCGCTGGGAAATCTCCTTGTCGGTCTGGTCGAATGAAAGGAAAATAAATGCCGTAATCGGTAATCCGGTTTGCTTGTAATCCTCAAGGGCCGTGAACTTCTTTATGATTCCGCGCTCCATCATCCTCTTAATCCGCTCATGCACCGTTATTCTTGGAAGGAGCAGCTCCTCGGCTATAGACTTCGTGTTCTTGCGCGAGTCCTCCTTTAATGCGCCAAGGATAACCTTGTCCTTGTCATCTATCATGGCCGACAGATTGTCTGTTATTTTATAAAAGTTTGTCAAAGTGTCCATATTTAAATATTTTGGACGGGCGGTATATTCGTGTCATAACCCGTGCTGAAATTTTATCTCTTCATACTGGTTTACTGATGTTATATGCGATGTAAAAAATTGTGGAAAAATGGAATGCCTAAAAAAGAGTGGGCGTATCTAATCGGTTTTTTCTTTGGCGACGGTTCTTTTTGTATAGACAAAAAATCGCGCCATTACAAAGTTTCATTCTCCCTCAATCCACAAAAAGATGATGAGATTAGAGAAGTTATTTCCGGAATCCTGCTAAAACTGGGAACGAATCCATTTGAAGTCTTCAATAATGGTTCACTGGATATAAGGGTCAATTCCAAGGCGCTAGTTGAACTCATTGATTCAGAACTCAATGGGATTTCGGGAAAACTTGCAAACGAAGAGTATCTTCTTGGTTTTGTCTCTGGGCTTATTGACTCGGATGGCTGGATTGGAAAAGGCGAAATTTTGGTCGCAAATACGGATTCTGGAATGTTAAAACTCGTCGGCGAATCGCTGGCTAAAATAGGAATAAAAACAAGACTATTTTCCGTTCCGCAGAAGCTGACTGGCGGGATAATCTTTCGCCTCCGCATATCGCCGAAATTAAAATCCAGAAGACATATATGCAGTAAAGTGATGCGGGGAGCGGTAGCGGGGCGCCAAAAAGCGCCCTCCATAGCGAGCGCATGAATTTGCGCCTATAAGGGTAGGGTAGCATGGATATCCCGCCAGGCTCATAACCCGGTAGGGTCAAGGCTTCTACCGGAGCCGAGAGACCTGGAGACCAGTGGTTCAAATCCACCCCCCGCTACTAAATATCAAATTTTTGGGCTTATTTAAATACTATCGATCCGTTCAACAACACTTATAGGCGCTTTTTCGATGCTCTATTTTGAGGGTTATGGATAAGGCACCAATCATAATCTCATTCGCGATGCTTTGCATGGCCATCATAAGCCGCTGCGTGAGCATTTCGAACATAGTAATGAATGCAAGGCTGCTGGCGATGGCACTGAATCCGTTCCGCTTGGAATGCGCCGAGTCTTACTCTTGCTGATTTAAAATTAGTTTTCCAACCAGTATTTAATCTTAAATTGCATTCAGGTTTTATTCTCAAGTGGTCATCATGGTTCTCGAAAGCATGGGAGAGGCGCTCCGGAGCACGCTCAAAAAGATTGCAAATGCGCCATTCATCGACGCGAACGCAATAAAGGAACTCACGCGCGACATCCAGCGCGCCCTTCTCCAGGCGGATGTTAATGTAAAACTGGTTCTCACGCTCACAAAAAAGATTGAACAGAGGGCGCTTAGCGAAAAGCCGCCGGCGGGAATGGATTCGCGCGTTCACCTGGTAAGAATCGTAAACGATGAAGTGACTGCACTTTTGGGCCCCCAGCACGAAGTCCCGCTGAAAAAGCAGACTATCATGATGGTTGGCCTCTATGGTCAGGGAAAGACCACTTCCTGCGGCAAACTGGCGAAATATTTCCAGCGCAAAGGGCTTCGCCCGGCGTTCATCGCTTGCGACGTCCACCGCCCTGCGGCATACGACCAGCTAAAGCAGATTGCGGAAGCGAATCGCGTCCCGATTTTTGGGATGCCTGGAGAAGTGGATCCTGTAAAGATTGTAAAACAGGGAATGCTGGAGCACCGCAACGCCGACGTAATAATTGTTGATACTTCCGGCAGGCACAAGATGGACGTCGACCTCATAGAAGAGATGAAGCGCATCTTCGACGAGGTCAAGCCGGACGAGAAATTCCTTGTCCTCGATGCAGCCGTTGGCCAGCAGGCAGGCCCGCAGGCGAAGGTTTTCCACGAGTCAATTGGAATCACTGGCGTAATCCTCACAAAGCTCGACGGCACTGCAAGGGGCGGAGGCGCGCTTTCGGCCGTTGCGGAGACGGGAGCGCCAATAGTTTTCATAGGCGTAGGCGAAAAGGTCGACGACCTGGAAAAGTTTGATCCATCGCGCTTTGTCTCGCGCCTGCTTGGAATGGGCGACCTTCAGACTCTTCTGGAAAAGGCGCAGGAAGTCGCTGGCGAGGATGCGGAGAAAACAGCAAAGAAGATGATGTCCGGCAAGTTCACGCTCAACGACATGTACGAGCAGATGGAAATGCTCTCCGGCATGGGGCCGCTGAAAAAGATAGCGGAAATGCTGCCCTTCGGAATGTCTGGCAAGCTCAAGGACGATGACATGGAAGCCACCCAGGTGCG
>JAQUQK010000063.1 GCA_028716125.1 Thermoplasmatota archaeon
ATGTTAAATTGATATTGCGCTTAAAACCTTTTTTTACAGCAAAATCGCCGCTAAAATCCCGACAACTATAATTCCAACAATCCCCATTACTGCAGTAGCGCCAGTCTGGCACTTGTATGCTGTTTTTACGTCCATTCCTGAGAATTGGGAGACGACCCAGAAATATGAATCGTTCGCATGGCTGACGGTCATCGAGCCGACGCCTATTGCGGAAACCACTAGCGCCTTTGCCATGTCACTTTCAAGCCCGAGCGACGGCAGCAGCGGATTTACGATCGCAGCCGTGGTGATGAGTGATACAGTTGACGAGCCTTGGGCAATTTTCAGCGCAGCTGAAATAAGAAATGGAATCAGAATTCCTATGTTTAATTGCGCAAGCGCTTCTCCCATATATGGCCCGATTGGCGTGAAGCGCAAAATTGCGCCGAATGCCCCGCCAGCGCCAGTGATTATTATAATCGGTGCGGCGTTCTTTATTCCTATTCCCACCCAATCCGAAACAGGGTCGCCTTTTTTGGCAAGAAGCGCCATTGCGATGACTACGCCGATGAGGAGCGCGGAAACCGGATGGCCGATAAGCGCGAGCAAGTCCTTGGCCGTTCCTTCGGAAAGAATCAATTTGAAAATGCTGTTCAGCGCAATTAAGATGATCGGGATTCCTATTGGAGCAAATGCTTTCCAGACGGCCGGACGCTGCTGGTTTGTGCTTACTGTTTCTTGAATTGCGGTTGCGACAGACTTTTTTACCAGCGCTACTTTTTTGATGGTGTATTGCGGAGCAATCACTTTCGTTGCCCAGAGATTTCCGGCAATCATCGTGCATGTTCCTACGACGATTCCTACAAGGATTACAAGCCCGACGTTTGCGCCAACTCCTTCGCTTGCTGCAATCGGGCCCGCTGCAGGCGGAATCAGGCAATGCGATGAGTAAAGCCCGGTCGAAAGTGCAACCGCGAGGACGAATATCGGAATGCGCGCCCTCTGGCTGAGCGCCTTGTTAATGGATGAAAGTATGACAAAACCCGAATCACAGAATACGACCATTGAAGTGACAAAGCCAGTAATGCTCATTGCAAGCGCGCTTCTCTTCTCTCCGACGATTTTGAGAACTGCGTCCGCAAGCGCAAAAGCGCCGCCGCTTTTTTCAAGTATTACGCCAATGATTGTTCCGCAGGCGACGACGATTCCGATGCTTGAAAGCGTTGAGCCGAAGCCCAACGCGACGATTGTAACAACATCAGACGCATTAAGCCCGACTGCGATTCCTGTAGCAAATCCCGCGAATATCAGCGCAAGGAATGGATGCAGTTTCCACTTTGCGGTGGCAAGAACTATGAACGCGATTGCGAGCGCAAGTATCAGGAGCAGGGCAGGTCCTTCGAGCACAGCACGTCATTGATATTCCGGTATTAAGTTTTGCAGATTCAGCTTAATATTCAGCAAGCGCATTACAACGCATGGATTTTCCGGCGTCGCTGGTTTCAAACGGCGCAACTCTCCAGGAGCGCAAGACAAGAGCGGACGCACTTTCCATTCTTTCGGCGGCAGTCGAAGCGGCAGATCCAAAAGAGGCAGTGAAGAGAGCGGTGAAAGTCAACGGAAACGATTTTACGATCAACGGAAAACAATTTGACATTTCTAAATTTGGCGGCACAAAACTCATCGCGTTTGGAAAAGCAGCCGAACCGATGACAAAGGCGTTCGCAGAGATTATTGAAATCGACGACGGAATCGTAATTACAAACGTTCCGACGTGCGAGAAAATCGGAAAGATAAAATTTCTCAAATCGTCTCATCCTGTTCCAGATGAATCGAGTGTCCGCGCAGGCGAGGAGGCGCTCTCGCTTGTTGCAAGATGCCATGACAATGACCTGTTGTGCGTTCTGATTTCAGGGGGAGGATCGGCGCTTCTGGAAAAACCCGCTGTTCCGCTTGACGATTTGAAATCGACTACGAAAATACTTCTGGGCGCCGGCTGCAACATAAAAGAGATAAACGCAATACGCAAGCACGTTTCGGAAATTAAAGGTGGGAAGCTCGCGCAGGCGGCCGCAGCAAAGGGGTGCACGACAATTTCGATAATAATGTCAGATATAATCGGCGATCCGCTGGACATGATTGCTTCCGGCCCTACTGTGCCAGACCCAACCACGTTCTCTGATGCGGTTAGAATTGCCAAAAAGCACAATGTTTGGGACAAATTGCCGGAATCCGCAAGGCAGCACCTCTCAGACGGAACCACAGGAAAAATTCCGGAAACCCCAAAGCCCGGAACTCCTATTTTCAAGAATATTCACAATTTCATAATCGCTTCGAATCGCATCGCTTGTGAGGGCGCGCGCGCGAAAGCGGAAACCATCGGCTACAAAGCGAAAATTCTCACAACTGAACTTTCAGGCGAAGCGCGCGATCAGGGAGAAAAATTGGCAAAACTCGCTTGCAATTCAAAGCCGGGAACCGCAATAATTTGTGGCGGCGAAACTACTGTAACGCTTCGCGGAAAAGGAAAAGGCGGGAGAAATCAGGAACTTGTCTTGGCGGCAGCAGCACATATTGCAGGAAAGAAAATTATTGTGGCGTCGATGGGCACGGACGGAATAGACGGCCCTACCGATGCCGCCGGTGCAATTGCCGACGGGAGCACGCTGGCACGGGCGGCGGCAAGAGGAAATAAGCCCGAAAACTACCTAGAAAACAATGATTCCTACAATTTCTTTGAGCCCCTCGGCGATTTGATAATCACCGGACCGACAGGCACGAACGTCATGGATGTTCAAGTCATTTTGACTTTTTGAGTTTGGCAAAGTCGGGATTCACGCACGTTGGCGGAATCTTGTTTTCAAGGGCGGCAATTATGTTTTCCGCGGCCAGCGTAGCCATCCGGGTGCGCGTTTCCACAGTTGCGGAGCCTATGTGAGGCACCAGAACGGCGTTTTCCAATTTCAGCAATTCTTCCTCAATCTTCGGCTCGTTCTCGTAAACGTCAAGCCCTGCCGCGAAAATCCATTTTTCCTTGAGCGCCTTTGCGAGCGCTTTTTCATCAACAATCGGCCCTCTGGCGGTATTCACAAGCACGGCGGTCGGCTTCATCATTTTCAATTCTTTTTCGCCTATGAGATGCTTTGTTTCAGGCGTAAGCGGAACGTGGATCGAAACGAAATCAGAATTCTTCAGAAGTTCAGGGAGATCAACTTTCTTTGCGCCAAGCTCTTTTTCCAAAACTTCGTTTTTGCCTGCAGCTTCATAATACACAACATTCATGTTGAAGCCCTTGCTTTTGAGAGCGAATGCCGCCCCGATGCGGCCTGCGCCTATTATTCCGAGAGTCTTTCCTGTAATCCCCCGGCCAAGAAGCATCATCGGCCCCCAGCCTTTGAATTTGCCGTCGCGCGTGAAGCGGTCACTTTCCGGAATCCTGCGGGCTGCAGAGAAAAGAAGCGACCACGCGAGCTCGGCGGTCGCATCTGTAAGAACTCCCGGAGTGTTTGAAACAGGAATGCCATTTGCAGTCGCCGCCTTGACGTCTATGTTGTCGTAGCCAACAGCGTAATTTGCGATGATCTTGAGCTGCGGATTTGCGCCAATGGCTTCGGCGTTCATCTTATCGGTGAGCAGGCAAAGAACGCCGTCTTTCCCTTTAAGCCCATCGAGCAATTCCTGGCGCGTAAGCGGTCTGTCCTCTGCGTTCAGCGTAACGTCGAATTTCTTTTTCAGCATCTCTATTGCTTCATTTGGCAGGGGGCGAGTCACAAGCACTTTCATTTTTGCCATGATATCACTTCAAATCCGATTACACGAGAGCCCATGCCTGCTCAAGGGCGCGTTTCGCATTTGCAATTACGATTTCGCTGCTTTCTCCCGGCAGCGGCTTAACTTCGAAACTTACCGGCTTTGGCGTCTTGCCGTCCAGATATCCGATCTTTATCAGCTCGCGCAGGAATTCAACCAGTTGCGGAACGCCGTTCTCGCCTCCGGCGACTCCAAATCTTGGGTGCTGGTCGCCATATCCAACTTGGTTTTTGTCGCGCATTATGCAGTTGCCGATATGGATGTGGACAAGATGTTTCTTTATCGGGCGGAGCGCCAGCGCAGGGGTTTCGCCAATAAGCGGAAGATGGGAAAGGTCGGCTAGCAATCCGAAATTATTGCATTCTTTTTTCACCGCTTCTGCGACATCAACAGCATCGTTCGCCGGCCCTATCAGCGCTTTCTTGTCAATGAGATGGTCGAAGATTTCAAGCGCTACAGGGAATGCTTTTTTCTTCGAGTCGGCGTATTTGCATATTTGGATGATTGAATCCAGAAGCCGCGACTTTGCCGCTTCACGGTCTTTTTCCACATTTTTTCCAGATAGGAATGCTATACTGGTTGATCCAATTTCGATTGCTTCATCCACGCCTTCCTTTACTGTCGCAATTGCTTTCTGGCGTATCGATTCATCCGCAGAGTTCAGGTCGAGCCCGGTTGTTAGAAGGCGCGGCTGTGCGCCGTATTTCACTTCAATTCCAGCCTGCTCGAAAACGTCCTTCAGCGCCTTTCGATTTGCAGCATCCTTCACCCAGGTGACTTCAACGAGGTCAAAATAAGGATCTTGCGCTATTTTCTGCGCCGTCTCAAGTATAGGCCCCTCGCCCTTAATCGTCGAAGGGTATGCCATGAAATGAATTATGCCGATTTTCATGTATTTACGGATATTGGCGTCCATAAAATCACCGGATTATCAATACAGGCATTATAGCACTTTTCATCTCCGGACCGTTAATCAGAGTTCAAGGAAGTCGGGGCGCTTGATTGTTTTTCCTTCAATTTCAACTTCTATCAGCGGCCAGATTTTATCCTCTGTAATTATCATATAGCCCTTCTTCTTTGCTATCATCGTATCCTCGGACTTTGCGCCAGTGATTGAAGGATTCCATGCAAATGCCTGGTTCTCCTGGACAGTTTCCTTGCAAGATGGGGTTGCCGTGTATTCTCTCGTTGCATAGCCGATTGCGCCTCCCTGATGGTGGAGCTTCCATTCGTCTGCGAATCCGACTTCCACGTAGGTTTTGATGCCTTTTGCCAGGACATCAGAAGCGCTAGTCCCTACTTTTGTTGCATTCATCATCGCCGCATCAATTTTCGCAACTGCATCGCGCTTCTTAGCAAGCTCCGCATCCAGTTTCCCGAAATGGACAAATCGTGTCATGGCAACTACAAGTCCGTATTTTTCGGCGCAGGTGACAAGCATGGCGTATTTTTCCAGCTTCTTTGATGTTGGAATAGGATGCCTGAATTTTCTTATCCTTTCGTCTGTGCCGACAAGAGTGACAGGAGAGGCGATGCCCTTCAATTTCAATTCATACTCCATCTGCGCCGCTATTTCATATTCGGTCATTCCCTTACGGATTTCGTGGGCTACGCCCGATATTGTTTTTGAAACGTCGCCGCCCAGTTTTTCATATCTTTTTACTTCATCTTCTGTCAGCGAATAGCGTAATTTTGCGAAATCAGAGCCGATGATTTCAAATCCGTTCATTGCAGCATCCGAGGCGATTTTCATTCCCTTTGCGAACTTCAGAACTTCACCCGGCTTGTCGCACGTCCAATCAAATTTGACAAATTCAAAATCCTTGCCCTGAAGCTCCTCCTCTTTTATCCTTGGATATTCAATTGCATTTGTGAAAGCGTAATTGCCCTTCTTTGTGATAAGAAGCGGCGCGCCTCCAATCTCGGTTGCAAAAGGAACACGGTTATCCTTCCCGCAAGTGATCCAGGCAAAGTTGCGGTACTGGAAAAGTACCACTCCGTCAAGCCCCTTTTGATCAAGCAATTCATGCACGCGCTTCAATTTGGTGGAAAACTCGCTCATTCAAGCACGACCTTTCGACTTACGAAAATGAGAAGCGCGTTTAAATTTGTATTGATTTTTTCCGAGCCAGAAAGGGCGAGCCAATCTTGCAAATTTAGTATGGCGCAAGCACCCTCTGTACTTTTTGCCCATTTAAGCGCACGTATTCAGGCAGCGGCTCGCCGATAAGCGGCTTTACGTAATCTATGAATTCCTGGCTGACGAAATTTCCTTCCTTGTTTATGAAGCTGTCGGGCATTTTCCTGACTTTGTTTGCAACCTCGTCCAGTTTTACTAGTTCGGTCTTGCACCAGTATTCCGGCCCATTTTGCCTGGCAAGTGCGACCATGTATCCGCTTTTTCCTTCCACTGCAGATTTAACCGCAACCCTTCCAACCCTGTATGCTTCCTCTATGTCCGTCTTGGAAGCGCAAGCCATCGACATTCTCTGGATTGTCCCAGGCTTGTCGAATCTTGCCTTTATCTTCAGGTTTGCAGGTATGAGCTTGCAAAGATAGTCGGCCACACCTCCGAGTTGTGCATGTCCGAACTTATCCATGTCGATTGCGCTTTTAGATGCAGTGAGGTATTCGCCGTTCTCGTTTTTCAGCCCCTCGCATACCGTGATTACGGCCCTGCCCAACTTTTTGTACACTTGGTCAACGTCATTCAGGAAATTCTCGACTATGAATGGCTTCTCTGGAAGATATATCAGGTGCGGCGCGTCGTTCTCGCCTTCCTTTGCAAGAGCAGTGGCGGCGGTTATCCATCCGGTATCCCTTCCCATTGTCTCTATTATTTTTATTGTGTCTGAAGTATAGATGGCGTCGGTATCCCTTCCCGCGTCCCTGGTTGCGATTGCATTAAATCGTGAAACGGAGCCGTATCCGGGGCAGTGGTCTGTCATCTCAAGATCGTTGTCTATCGTTTTAGGGGCGCCAATGACCTTCAGTTCGTAACCGCGCTCTTTTGCCATTTTGTCTATTTTATTGGCAGTGTCCATCGAGTCGTTTCCGCCGGTGTAGAAGAAATAGCGGATGTTGTGCGCCTTGAAAACGTCCATTATTCTGGCGTAATCGGTTTCTTTCAATTTGTATCTGCACGAGCCGAGGGCGGCCGAAGGCGTGGACCTCAAGCCCTGTATGATATATGGGTCTTCTCTTTTCAGGTCTATCAAATTCTCTTTTAAGACGCCGAGGATTCCATTGATTGCGCCGTAGACACCTTCAATCTCCGGGTGCATCGCGCATTCGTGTGCGACTCCGCAAATTGTATTGTTTATTACAGCCGTTGGGCCGCCCGATTGTGCCATCAATGCGTTTCCTTTCATAGCCATAACATCCCTCTACTGCATTTCATCGATAGATATTACAATCTTAGAAATATCTACTCAGGAAGTCCATGTTCTTTCCTCTGCTTTCCATGAGGTGGCTTACTGCCTTGTCCGCGGGATAGCCCGCATGGACGATTTTGGATATTGCGCCAGCGGCGGCATATGGATCGTCCTTTCCAGGGAAAGTCACGTTCCTTCCAACCAGAACTCCCCTGACATTGCTCCCTGCCTTCATGCCGCTGATGAAATCGTTCATTACTCCGGTAGGGTCGCCTCTTGATTCTCCGCCGAGCAGAAGTATCGGGCAAGTTGTGGATTTTGAAACAAGCTCGAAATTATCGCAGTATTGTATTTTCAGCCACGTGTTTTTAGACGAGTCTGCAAGGCCGGTGGCTACTCCTACAACCTGAACGAAATCCGCGGCATTCTTTTTTACCTTGTAGGACTTCTCCACTTTTTCCACCGGGAGGCATTCCAGGAAAGCAGGCAAGTCGTATTTGTTCAGGGCATTAATGGCGTTCGCGCAATAAAGCACCGTCTTGCCGCTTGCCTCCTCGTTCGGCTCAAGCCTAAACATTAGTTTTGCCCCGTCAAACCGCATCTTGTGGATTCTTTCGGCGGTAAATGCAGTGAATGTGTCATCCATCTCAAAAGAGCAGCCAGCAAGCCCGCCCCGATTCATGCACCCAAGGATTACTTTATCGTCAAGGAAACTTTTGCCGCCCCTTTGCTTCACCAGATGGTCGATGATAAGGAGGTCCTCAATTATATCCGGAGTGCCCATAATTCCGTCGAATTCAGGATTGATCAAAACTCTCAAAATTCTGCCAAGATATTCTTGCCTGTTTCCCATTGCTATGGGGTCTTCTCCAGATTTCGTCACTCTGCGTGCAGGATGGTCGGCGGCGAGAATGCACAATTTTCCATCTTTTGTCAGCTTTGCCCTTCTCTTTCTTCTTCTTGCTTCCGCCTCAATGATGCTTCTATCATCCACCCGTATTCTTGTTATTTCGTCGAAGGCCTTCCTCGGGAAGAACTCTTCCAGCTTGAACTCATAGTTTCCAAGTTCGTACATTTCACTCACCATCTATTTTTTCCACGATAATCTTTTCACCGTCTTTAACTTTTTTGAAAATTGTATCGTCGCCCTTGATTTTTCCAAACACATTCACCGGGCTGTATGCCTTTGGTTCTTTTCCGGTGCTTACCGGAGTTTTGCCGAAAAATATGCAAAGCGCGCTTCCGGGCGGCCAGTATCCAAGTTCACCGATTTCAACGTTTGTTCTTGCGTCCTTGGCTTCCTCAATGCTCACTGGAATTTCGAAATAGATCTCATCGCCCCAGCGGTTTGCCCTCCCTTCAATCGGAAGCGCAGCAAGTATCTTTTTTGCCGTTTCGCTGCCGTTCAAATTCGCGAAAGCGCTTATGTTTCCAGAGGAAATCCGGATTCTCATCAAATCGCCAGCATTCCGAGTGGATGAAAAGGAAGGATAAAGAGTTTTCTTGGTTTATGATTTTTCCATATTCTGTTCCTGGATTTTTCAAAAGCAAGTATTTAATTGACCCGTTTTGATTTCAGCACGATGAATCCCTCTATCGAATTTGCAGGCTTGAAACTCAAGAATCCCACCATGAACGCTTCCGGCATCCTGGATGAGACCGGCGATTCGATGGTCGCATTGGCCAAGGCGGGCGCTGGCGCAGTTGTCACTAAATCAATCGGCATCAAGGGGCGCGACGGCCACAAGAACCCGACAGTAATAGTTCTTGAACACGGAATGATAAATGCAATGGGTCTCCCTAACCCGGGAATAGACGAATATGGCGAGGAAATCAGAATTGCAAAAAGCGCAGGCGTACCTGTTATCGCAAGCATTTTTGGAGGAGACCCGGGCGAATTTGGAATTCTCGCAAAGCGCATGCAGGAATATGGAGCGGACGCGGTCGAGCTGAACGTTAGCTGCCCGCACGCAAAGGGATTCGGAGCGCAGCTCGGCACTGACCCGGTGATGGTAACGGAAGTAGTGAAGGCGGCAAAATCCGCAGCAAAAATTCCGGTTTTTGTCAAACTCACTCCAAACGTAAACAACATAGTCCCAATCGCAAAGGCCGCCGAAGCTGCAGGAGCGGACGGAATAGTTGCGATCAACACAGTAAAAGCGATGTCAATAGACCTTGAAACTGGAATGCCGATACTTGGAAACAAGCTCGGCGGTTATTCGGGCCCCGCGGTAAAACCGATCGGAGTTCGCGCAGTTTACGATATCGCGAAGGAAGTGAAAATCCCGATAATCGGAGTTGGCGGAATAACAACTGGCGAAGACGCAATTGAATATATAATGGCTGGCGCAAC
>JAQUQK010000064.1:0-5351 GCA_028716125.1 Thermoplasmatota archaeon
AAAAGAATGGCGCAATGTTGCGCCAAAAAGCGGATGATGCCCGAGGAATATGCAGGATACGTTTCAATGTTTCATCCGAAAAGGTTAAATAAAAATAATCTTTACCCTGCCATAGAAATACACCAAGGGGTGCGATGGATGAATGGAAGCAAGAATGGAAAGGCAAAATTGTTCGCAATAGGAATAGGCGCGTTCGCGCTTATGGTCGTTTTGTTGATGCTTGCATCACATGCGAGCGCACAGACGGCAACGCAGACCGAAGTCATTGTTTCTGCACCACCAGGAAACCTTAAGCCAATCACAGACATCATGCCGCTTACTGTTACTGTTAAATACCAATGGCCAAATGTTGGAGGAACTGGCTCCGTAATGGGTACTCCAACAACAATAAAACTTACTGCAGTACCCCAGGGAGATGCCATAAACTGGTGCACGGCATCCATTAACCCCGCACAGGTATATATCAATCTTGGAGCAACTCCAATGCAAGGTGGGCAACAAACTGCAACAGCCACATTGACAATTCACGTTACCGGAGATGCGCCAGCATCTGCAACGCCACTCATAAAAGTGACCGCAGAAGCCCAAGCAAATGGATTTAATGGCATGGGGCTCGAATCAAGCTCTGGATCATACGATGTCCAGATTGGAATAGGATATTACTCGCTGCTTCAGGCAACCGTTCCGCAGACTCTGCAGAAGGGAGCGCCATATCAGCAGATTACTTACCCAGTGACTGTCACAAACCTTGGAAACGGCAAGACGAAGATATTCTTCGACGTGAAGAACGTCCCGACCGGATGGCAGGTCACGCTCCCTTCGCCAATCATACTTGAGTCGCGTCAGCAGGGAGGAAAGCTCACCCAGCAGACCGTTAATGTGGTTGTATTCACACCATATAAGACCGGCTACCAGAACAATGTCGGAAGCATAAGAATAGACGTCACATCAAAATATGCTGATGATACGACAATAGTCGGAGATGCAACGTCAATCAACACACTGACGCTGTCCAAAGGCTTCTATGTGCCAGGATTCGACGCGATCCTGATGTTCGGCGCAATCGGACTGGTTTCGTTGCTCCTCAGGCGCAAGAAGTAGGCGCTCATTCTTCTTTCTCATTTAAATTTCGATTGGTAAAAAATTTTGACAAAGGGGTATCCATGGGCAGGCGGACAATACCGATAATACTGTTGTGCGTTTTTTTACTCTGCCCGATTGTGGCCGCACAGACCCCATGGCCAAGTTCTGCTCCATATAGGGTAGATATATCCATACCAGGATCTGCAATTGTTGATTACCTTGGCAGCACGACTTTGGATATTACAATAGTCGATGAATCGTATGATGCATATGGATCACAGGGTATAGACCATACAGTGACTCTAAAGGCATCAGTTGTTTCCAACAATTCGATCGGATGGGGGGCAATGATAAATCCGGATGTGATAACTGGAACATCACCTGGAAATATATACCATTCAAAAGTGACAATTGTTGCAGGCTCGATGGTGAGAAGCCAAACCGCGATAGTCAACATAACTGCAAAAGTCGAGGGCTGGGCAACTGCCTATGACTATGCTCAGATTTTTGTTTCGGTTAACAGCACTCCAAGATATACGGTTTTCCCTGTAGATGCCCCAATAGTGGTTAAACCATATTCTGATATATCATATCAGGTAAAAATCGTCAATTATAATGTTTATCCTCAGACGTTCAAAGTGTGGGCACAAACCGGAGATGGTTGGAAGGCGGTTGCGCAGTCTTATATCGCTCTCCAGCCGCTAGAGTCGGGTTACATAAATGTCTCTATAGAATCCCCGGATTCACAATTTTATTTTAGGGGCAATTCTGGGCTAATTCAGGTTTTCGTAGAGCCTGATGGCGAGCCGGAATACCGGCAGATGGTTCCTCTTGTAGCGACAGTTAAGGGCGTTTACCTTTCACCTTGGTTCTATTATGTCTGGCTTCCGATATTGATGGCTTGCTTCCTTTTATCGGGCCTTGCTGTCGCGAGAAAAGTGGAGAAAGAGCACAATGAGCAGGTTGCTGCTTGCGGCCGTAAACCCAAGAAGAAAGGATTCACCGACGAAGAGAAGGCGCGCATTGCACAGGTGAAGAAAGAAAAGCCGCAGGTATACGTCCTCCTTATGCAGAAGCGCAACAGGGAATACGATATCCAATTGCAAAAATATAATATGTGCGTCCGCATATACAAGCAGAAGAAGGCGCTCCTTGCTGAAAAGAGGCACGAAATCGCAAAAGCGAAATCTGCGGATAGCGTGGCCGAAAGGAAGGCGCTTGCAAACAAAAGAAAGGAAGAGCGGAAACTTGCAAAAGAGAAGCATGCCGCCGAAAAGAAGCTCAAAGCCGCGAAGCAAAAGCTCGAGCACAAAGCAAACAAGATAAAAAGAAAAGAAGAAGCCAAAAATGCAAAGCTCAATGGCAAGCAAAGAGCAAAAATGCAAAAGGAGCTTGCCAAGAAAAAGAAAGAGCTTGGGAAGCTTTCCGCTGAAAAAACTAAAGAAGCGGAGAAGAAGAGACAGAAGCTTCTAAAGGAAATAGAGAAGAAGAAGAAAAGGAAGCAGCCAAAGGAATCTGGAGAAGCCAAGGAAGATTCATCTAGCATGAGCGAAGGGGGGCGAATTGGATGAACAAGTCAATTTTGGCGATTACCGCACTTGCAATAGTTCTGCCACTGTTTACGGGCTGCAATGGGACAACCGGTGAAATAACTGTGGCAGTTGGGGAAAAAAACTTTGAAACTGTCGTTGTCGGCATTATCACCCCGGGATACTCCGGCGATGTCGCGATTGACGTCGCTTATGGTGGAGAGGTAAAATACACCAAAGCAGCACAGACTTCCGACGAGGTCGCAAACGTGGACATAAAATACAGCGATTTCTGCGTAGGGAATGGCCAATATACATTCAAAGTTTCCGCGGGCGGCGAGGAAGGTTCGGGAACATATGACGTCAAGAAATTCGTTGCCTCGGTTTATGTAGGCGTTTCTAACAACACTCCGGACAACAATCACATAACAATTGAACTGATTCCATTGCCAAGTACATATTCTGGATCGGGAAGCTTCGACATGATGCAAATTTCCGGAAGCGGAACATGGTCGATTGAGTATCCTGCAGGAACTACTGTAAAAAGCGGGGCATGGTCATTGGATGGTACCACCTTATCGAGATTGACGATTCCTGTCGAAAAGAATTTCGCCGCTGGAAGTGGCCAATACACAGTTCGCGCCTCTTTTGACAATTACTGTGCAAAGTCAAATATGGGAATCCGCGAAGACCCCAATTCTAATAATCACATAACGATATAGGGCGGACGACATGATTCCAAAAAAGCGTTCAAAAATTTCAATTTACGCAGTTTTTTGCACTATGCTAATGTCTGCACTGCTGGCGGCCCCTCTCTCGTCCGCATATGGCGCCAACATAATAATGACGCCGAATCCGACCACCGTATATATCGACTATAATGGACATACCCAAACAAATTTGACACTTAAGTATCAGGTTAGCGGAGACATGCCATTCCCTGTCGGAGCAAATATTACCACTCACCCGGACAAGCCGTGGATAGTTGCGACCGTTGCAAATCCCGGACCTACATATACAGTTGAGTGGAGCGGATCCCAGGAAGTCGAAAGCAGAGTGGACATATCCGCTGGAGCTAATTTCAGCGCCGGAGAAGTTTGTATAATATACATCAACGGAAAAGTAACGGACAGTACTGGCGGATTCGCCGATAGAAATTCAACCATTAGCGTCATAGGCAATCCATATTGCAGATTGGTTGCAAACGTCAGCAATTGGGTCGATATAGTGCCGAATAGAATAGTAGACATACCAATAACTGTATACAACTACGGCAACTGCAATACTTTTGTTTCTACTAATGTGACTGCCCCGAGCGGATTCGAATATACTGTTGATTCAACCGATATAAGGCTTGATGCCCCCAAATTCACAGTCAACGAGTCCATGCCTAACAGGACAATACACCTTTCTCTAATGGCTCCGAAGAAATTCTATACAAATGAGATCACAACTCTAAAGGTAAAGCTGGACGGAAGGTCCGCCGGAATAAATAGAATGCCACAGAATGAAACTGTCCGTGATACATACGAATTCACAATAACACTTAGGAACAGGGGCTTCTATATCCCTGGATATACTTTTGAGGGATTATTTGCGGCGCTTGCGTGCGCCGGCTATGCATATTGCGCATATAAGGGAAAACGCAAATGCTAATACGTCAAATCCAGGTATGGAAAAAGACGTTTTGAATGATGAATCGAAATATGGTATGTAATGGCCATTTCCTGAAAGCAGGATAACATTCGCCTTCTTCTCCTTGGGCTTTTCCAGATCATAGACCTGGACAGTTAATTTTGCATTCTCGTTAAGTATGAACCTTTCTGGAACGTAAACGCCTATTGGAACGGTTGTAGAGGAGTTCGCATCGAGAAGGAGCGGCAACTGCGGCAAAACAATTGTCCATCCCTTGTCAATAAAAACATCTACTGCGACATGCGCATAATAGTTGCCATAGTTGCGGATTTCAACGGGACATGTCATAAATGATCCGGGAGTTACCTTCTGTATTGCCTGCGTCTTTACCTCAAATTCGCTGAATTTCGTGGGTATTACGGTCAACTGCAGACCGATCTCTTCAACAAATTGCTGCTGCCAGTCATATCTGTAAGAGAAAACCTTTAATTTTATCGGCTCGTACGCTTTTGTTTCTGCGGGAGCCACCACTATCAGTGTGATGTTTCGGGTCTCTCCTGGAGCCATGTTATTGACGCTAAGGGCGCTCAGGGATGAAACGTACCCTTTTTGCAAGCTATTCGGGTCCATTTCAGTATTCAAGAGATAGCTCTGCCCTTCGGGCATATATGCATCCCAGAACATTGGGTTGAGATCTGTTACCGAAATATTGAATGTTGCAACGCCGCTTCTTTGAATGTATTTTATTGGCGAGTCTACACTAAGCCCCACCATCGTCCAATCATAGCTGTTCGGATCGAATGGGCTTCCGCTGCCGCCGAATTGGGCGCCTGCGATCGGCAGTATAAACAGAATTGTTGCAATTATCGCTATCGGTGCCAGTCTCATTGTCAACGAGCACCAAATATAATATATATTAATTAATGTTTTCGCCATCCTGACCAATTTGACCGCAATCTAGGCAAAACAGGCACAGGCAAATGTTCGTCTTTTGCCGCACATTCTTTTGAAACCCTTTTATTCCCCCCACCCGATTCACCCTTGTGTTCCTTTCGCACAAGCACATAAAACCCGATTCCATAGAGCTGCGCGCCTACCAGGAAA
>JAQUQK010000064.1:5451-9453 GCA_028716125.1 Thermoplasmatota archaeon
GCTTCTCCAGGCTCAACGGCGGCGCGGATAAACGAGGTTTGCAAGAACATCGGCGTCGAGAATGTCGAGATAAGAACCGAGAATGACCCAGACGTGAAGCCGTATGTCCAGAACGTCCACGTCGAATGGCTTGAAGTGGAAATGCCGGAGGACGTAAGGCGCGTTTCAAAACTTTTGCGCGAATCCATGAATTCCAGGATCTCCGCGCTCCAGTCGGCGGGCTTTGTTCCCGGCCACGTGCGCCCCGAGAGAATTACGGTGCGCGACCTGCTAAACTCACAGACGATAATTCAATCAAAGATAAGGGAAATGTCGCCAAATCCTCCCTCCGCGCTTTTCCAGGCCGTTGCGGTAAGCTCTGCCGCAATGAAAATCTCGCACGCAGTCGAGATGGCAGAAACGCAAGGGATACCTGCATTGCGCTCATATTTTGCGCGCCTTGGCGAAGACCAGTCGAAAGGCGCATCTATGCTTCGCAGCGACCCGAAATTCTCGGATGCGATTCTTATTGCAAAGCAATTGAACATTGATCGCGTCGACCATCCTAAAGTGGAAAGGCTGACTGGAATTTTGCTTGACCAATTAGGACGCAAGGCAGATTCGCGCATCATAGTCTTTTCACAATACCGCGATACTGTTGAAATGTTGTTGTCAGAACTTGCCAAGAACCAGGCAATTCGCGCAGTCAAATTCATTGGCCAGGCATCGCGCGGCGACGATAACGGGATGAGCCAGAAAAAGCAGATGGAAACAATAGAGAAGTTCCGCGCAAACGATTTCAACGTTCTTGTTTCGACGAGCATCGGCGAGGAAGGGCTTGACATTCCGCAGGTGGATATGGTCATTTTCTACGAGCCGGTGCCTTCGGAAATCAGGAGCATCCAGCGCAGGGGACGAACCGGAAGAAAAAGGCCGGGGCGCGTCGTAGTCCTGATGACAAAAGACACGCGAGACGAGGCATATTACTGGTCTGGCAAGGCAAAAGAGCAGAGGATGAAAGACGAACTTGCGATTCTGCGCGAGGAAATGAGAAAGCAGAACATAGTCCGCGCCTTCAGGGAAAAGGAAGCGCAGGCGCCACATGCTGTTCCATCTGAAAAGAAAGGACAACTCACTCTTGGCGAGTTCGAGCGCGCTCCAAAGCCGCAGGCTCCGAATTTGTATGCCCCGACCCAACCAGCAGCACAGCTCCAAAACACCCCGGCGCCTCAAACCCCAAGCGCGCCCCCAAAACCCGCGCAACCCTCGAATCCGCATCAAATCCGCATAATCACCGACACCCGCGAGTTCAATTCCGGCGTTGCCCGCGACCTACTGAGAGCAGGCGCTTTCGTCGAGCCAAAGCAGCTTGAAGTCGGCGACTATGTCTTAAGCGACCGCTGCTGCGCTGAGCGCAAAGAATCTAATGACTTCGTGCAGTCAATAATCGACGGGCGGCTTTTCGAGCAGATGGTTGCGCTGAAAAACGCTTACAGACGGCCGATTGTTATAATTGAAGGCCCTGACATAGTGACTGTCAGGAATATGAGCCCGATGTCGATTTACAGTGCAGTCGCTTCAATATCTGTGGACTTCGGCATCCCGATTTTGCAGACGCGCGACGCCAAGGAAACTGCAAACCTGCTTTATGCGATTGCAAGGCGCGAGCAAACCGACGAGAAGCGCGACATTGCCATACGCGGCGAAAAAGGGCAAATGTCCCTTGCAGAGCGCCAGCAGTTCATAATCGAGAGCCTGCCGGACATTTCGTCGGTTCTTGCAAAGCGCCTGCTGTGCGAATTTGGAACTGTGAAGAGAATAATTGGCGCAAAACCGGAAGCACTCCAGCGCGTTGAAGGTATAGGCCCGATCACGGCCGAAAAAATCACGAAAGCAATTAACGAATCTTACGAATCTGAAAATAAGGAGTGAGAACATGTGGAAAATGGATAATGAAGTGAAAATTATTAACAAGCGCATCGAGGAAGTTCTTCCAATAGAGGAGCCAAAGGAACTCAGCGATGCGATGCGCCATCTCATACTTTCGGGAGGGAAGCGCCTTCGCCCGATAATAACAATGCACGCCGCTGGAGCAATTGATGCAAAAATGGCGGAAAAAGGGCTTGAGGCGGGAGTTGCGCTTGAATTAATTCACAATTTCACGCTCATCCACGACGACATAATGGACAAGAGCCTGATGCGCAGGCACGTAAAGACCACTCACGTCATTTTCGGCGAGGACATGGCAATAAACGCTGGGGACGCGATGTTCGCAAAGGCATTCAGCATGTTCTACGACCTGCCGCACACGCGCAGGCTTGTAGGCGAAGTCTCCCTAATGGTGCACGACCTTTGCAAGGGGCAGGCGATGGACATACTCGGCGGGCGCACCCGTGATGGAAAGGATTTGAAGTGGTATCTTAAGATGATAGAATACAAGACCGCGAAACTCTTGCAGTCGTCGGCGCGCTGCGGCGCAATAGTCGCTGGCGCAACCGACCGGGAAACCGATTTGCTTGGAGCTTTTGCCTGGGATCTTGGGATGGCTTTTCAGATACAGGACGATCTCTTGGATGCAATTGGCGACGACGCGAAGACAGGAAAGGCAGTTGGCGGGGACATAAAGGAAGGAAAGAATACTATCCTTGTAGTTCACGCGCTGGAAAACGCCTCTGCGAAAGAGAAGAAAATAATTCAGGGCGGGCTTGGGCGGGGCGACAAAATCAAGGAAGTTATCGAGGCATTCAAACGGGCGGGTTCCATGGACTTTGCAAAGCGCCTTGCAGACGAGTATGCCGGGAACGCCAGAAAATCTCTCCAGAAGCTAAAGAATTCAAAAGATAAAGAGATTTTAATGCAAATACTGGATTACACCCTCAAGAGGGAAAAGTAGTTTTCCTTGCCAATTTGCGGTGAAATGATGGACGACTTGATTCAGATTGCCAGAAAATACGCTCTTCAAAATGCAGTTCTCCATAACGGAAAGGCGGAGGCAGGCGCAGCCATTGGAAAGATGATGGCCGACCCGGCGCTTCGCGTCAGGGCGAAGGAAGTAATGGCTGCGGCAGCTGCGGCAGCTGCGCAGGTGAATGCGCTTACGCCAGAACAGCAGCGCGCAGAGCTTGAAAAGGTTGCGCCAGAGCTTCTTGAAAAGACAAAGAAAAAAAGGGATTTCTCGCTTATTGAACTGCCGAATGCAGAGCAGGGCAAGGTTGTCACAAGATTCCCGCCGGAGCCTAATGGCTACCTTCATATCGGGCACGCAAAAGCGGCAATCATCGACCACGAATACGCAAGGATGTATGACGGAAAGCTCATCCTGCGCTTCGACGATACAAATCCTGAAAAGGAGCACATAGAATTCTACGAAAACCAGAAGAAAGATTTGCAGTGGCTTGGAATAAAATGGGACATTGAGATCTGCACTTCAGACCACATGCCACAGCTATACGAACTCGCAGAGCGCCTGATACAGCAGGGCGACTGCTATGTCTGCGACTGCGCCCAGGAACAAATCGGCAAAGGCAGATACGAAGGAACGCCCTGCAAGTGCCGTGACAAAACGCCCGAACAGAACATGACGGAATGGAAGGGGCACTTAAACGGAAGCGCCGAAAGCATTCTTCGCCTTAAGGGAGACATGAAAAGCCAGAACACGGCAATGCGCGACCCGACGATGTTCCGTGTCATAGAGAAAGAGCACCCGATACAGGGCAAGAAATACCGCTTCTGGCCGACATATGATTTTGCAGGCTCTATAATGGATAGCATTTCGGGCGTCACGCACGCGTTCCGCACCAAGGAATACGAGCTTCGCGACGAGGTTTATTTCCACGTCCTTGACAAATTGAAGCTGCGCAAGCCGACTCTTATGGAATTCGCGCGCCTGGCCATAGAAGGCATGCCCATTTCAAAGCGCCTCATCAAGCCGCTCATTGACGAGAAGAAAGTTTCAGGATATGACGACCCGCGCCTTCCAACACTTCGCGGACTCAAGCGCCGCGGAATTGTGCCCGAGGCAAT
>JAQUQK010000065.1 GCA_028716125.1 Thermoplasmatota archaeon
ATGGGGCGCATCTGCGAATTTACAGTCAACGGGCGCACGGCGGAAACGCCGCTTCTTTTACCAGTCATAAACCCGAATATGATGATAATAACGCCAAAGGAAATGATTGAGAAGTTCGGGATACAGGCGCTAATCACAAATTCATATATTATCAAAAAGACGCCTGAATTGCGCGAAAAGGCGCTGAAGGACGGAGTTCACAAACTCATTGATTTCGACGGAATCATAATGACCGATTCCGGCACTTTCCAGTCGCACGTTTATGGAGACGTCGAAGTAAAACCGGAGGAAATCGTTGAATTTCAGCGCGCAATTGGCGTGGACATCGGGACGCCGCTTGACATTTTCATAGAGCCTAATTTTACATACGACGAGGCGAAAGAGGCAGTTGACGAGACGCTCCGGCGCATCAAAATGTCCACGGGAATAAAAAAGGAAATGGCATTGTCCGGTCCTGTCCAGGGAGGAATTTACACCGACCTGCGGACATATTGTGCAAAAGAGCTTTCAAAGATGGATTGCGCGATATATCCGGTTGGCGGAATCGTGCCGCTGATGGAGAACCAGCGCTATTCCGATTTAATTGAGATAATAATCGCGGCGAAAAAGGGGCTTGATCCTTCAAAACCCGTTCATCTTTTCGGCTGCGGGCATCCCATGGTTTTCCCGATTGCGGCGCTTCTGGGATGCGACGTTTTCGATTCCGCGGCATATGCAAAATACGCCCGCGACGGCAGAATGATTTTCGAGGATGGGACAAGGCACATTGAAGACTTGGAATATTCGCCATGCGGCTGCCCTGTCTGCTCAATTCATACAATTGCCGAAATAAAAAGTGCGCTTCCGGAAGAAAAAGTGCGCTTGATGGCTGAGCACAATTTGCACGTCACGTTTGGAATGATAAGAAAGATCAAAACCGCGATACGCGAGGGAACTTTGTGGGAACTTGCTGAGCGCACCTGCCGAAGCCACCCAACGCTCCTTTCGGCGCTAAAGCGGCTTGAAAAACACAAGGATTTCCTGGAAAAATTCGAGCCCGCAAACCGCACGCGCGCTTTCTTCTACACGGGGCCTGAATCCTCATGGAGGCCAACTGCAAACCGCGCCGCCGCCCGCGTACTTGAAAGATACGAGCCGAAGGAAATATGCGTCTGGCTCGATGAGACACAGAGGCCGTACAGCGCGTCGTACCGCGCAGTTGCCGAGGAAGTGCACTCGATTTGCGACGCTTCTCTTATTGTGCGCTCGCCCTTCGGGCCTGCGCCGCTTGAACTTGACGAGGCATATCCATTCGGGCAGTCAGTATTCCCTGAAAAATTAGACTGCGAAGCTGAAAAACGTGCCGAGGAATTGTGCAAAATATTCGAGGAGAAAAATCAAAAATGCAAATTCATACGCTGGGAAGGAAGAAAGACTTTGGATGAATTGAAGGCGCTTGGAAAGAAAGGCGCAACCGAAGACCCGGACGTTTCGCGCGTAAAGGCTCTCGCCGACTTTCAGTTCGGCAAAGGCGCGGCAAAGGCAATATTCGGCGATGCGCAAATTGAAATCCGCAAGTCGCGCTCCACCGGTAAAATCAGAACGGCATTTTCAAACGGCGAGCACGTCCTTTCGATGAGGGCGGAAGATGGATTTTTCACGCTGAAAATTGCTGGCGCAAAAAGGCTTTCGGCGGCATTCAAAACGCCCGCGCTCCGCGTAATCGTTAACAAGGACAGCGCCGAATTCAACAAACAGGGAAAGAACATCTTCCCAAGATTCGTGGTCGGGTGCGACGAAAACGTGCGCCCCGGCGACGACGTGATAATTGTCGACGAAAACGATGATTTGGCTGCAGTTGGAAAAGCGTTGATGGTTGGCGAGGAAATGCGCGCGTTCAAATCGGGAGTTGCAGTAAAGGTGCGCGAAGGAACGCAGAAACAGAAGAAAGAGGACGACCTAGACTAGACTGTGCTTTTCCGCCCTTGAAATATACGCAAGCGCTCTTTCGTAGTGCCTGCGGTACCTGTCCTTGAGACGCTCCGCAATCCGCTTGTCTTCGCACCATGCCTTGAAATCGCCAATTCTCTGCTTTATGTGCGCGTAATCTCTTCGCGCCATCGCAAAATCAAGTTCCATCTCGGCGGCGATTATGTGCGCCTCGTCTACTTTTTCCGGATTTCCGATTATGGTGTCCTTTGCTATGGTGACGCCCATTTTCTTGACCTCATTTATCTCTACTATTTCATGAACGACTAAAAGGGGATTTTTCAGCACGGCATCCATTCCCATGTCCGGCTGCTCCATGTCCGCCTTAAACCAGCCCTCGAAATCCTCAACGGATACATTGCAAATATAACCCTGACTCATCAGGGCTGTTTTAGCTTCTTTCAGCGGACGGGAAATATCGATGCTTGAATTGTCCAAAATGACACCTCGCGGTAAATCCGCACAAACACATATCGATGCGTAAGTTCAAAAGCATTGCGTAAAAAACGGAAGAAAATGGGAAAAAATAGGAACAATCTACTTCAGCAGGTAGTATCCAGCAGCCTTGTGGCGCGCGACGCGCTTTGCATATCCCTTGTTTTCCAATTCCACAAGCGAGTTCGAGACGAATGCCTTGGATATCTTTGCAAGTTTTGTTACGTCTTCGGCAGTCTTCATCTTGTCCTCAGCCGTGATTCCCGCGCCTTTCATTGCGTCATAGACCTTGCTTGCCCAGTTTGAAACGCCTTCGATTGCCATGTTAATCACACTTGCATACGATGTATGCTGGGCACCATAAATTCCATGTTCGTATTTAAGGCTATTTTTTCTGCCTTTTCCTTATGATGACGACCGCGATGACAACTGCGCATACCGCGACGATTCCCACTATGAACGGCCAGGCAACGCCCAATATAAAACCAATGCCAACACCGAGAACGATTCCAATGTTTGCGGATTTTCCTGACATCGCGCTTGCCTCTACGTACTGCCTCCCGCCCTGCGTTTTTCCGGAGGTTGCGCCTTCAGCGCTTACGACCTCAATCCCGGGTGGCATGATAATCCGGTAGATTACATCGCCATATTCCATTGATGGGAAGCTAAATGAGAATTTCGGCAAGTTTACAAGCGCTGCCTGCGCCCCGCTCTTTTTCGCTCCCAATGAGAGTTCAAATGTCTTGACCTTGAAAACGATTGGGTTTTCGTCATTCATGCCGCTTATGTCTACTGGAATTGCAAGCGACGCGTCCAGCGCCGCCTTGTCAAGCTCGAGTGAAAGAGCGCCCCCGGCCATTCCGGAAAGGGCGCCTTCCATCTTGCCAAGCATTTTTTCAGTTATATTGCTGAAATAATCGCTACTTATCAATTCCTCATTAAGCGCAAGCCGAAGCGCGTCCGAATTGACGTATTTCATGCTTATCTTGCCCGGCATTTCAAGATCGGAAGGCACGTTAACGCGGCGAACTTCAACAGAGATTTCTACCTCTGAAGCCGCCTGAAGGTTTCCGGAGATGATTTTGAGAATTTCCGCCTTTAGGGTCTTCATGTCTATTGTGGCATTGATTAGCGCGTTTTCATATGAAGGCGCAATCCTTGAGAATATCGCCCCGGAAACCGACGGCTTTGCCTGCGTCCAAACGTACGGATTTGAGCCAGATACACTTCCATCCGGTTTGAATTCTATATTTTCGGGGAGAATTAATTTCGCATTGTAGTCATAGCCGACTTCGCCGATGGAAATATTCTGCCTTATGGTTGCCCCGGCGTTGAGGAAGCCCAAAACTGCATTATGGCTGAAATTCATTCCCGGGTCTATCGGCTTGTCCGTATATACCGCGCAGGATGCTGGCGGGTCTTTTCCCATAATTTCTGCAGTATATCCGGAGAGGTTCGACCATGATGATGATAGCGAGACGTTGGCGCCGAACGCTTCCGAAAGCGCGTTTTCCATTGAGGATATTTTGGGTAATGTTTCCGAATCAAGGTCTGCCTTAGTCAGCCAGCCATATTTATAGGCCATCCTTATGCCGTCAGCGGTGGCGTAATCCATCTTTACGGTTTCAGGTATGCTTGCAGTGGCAGGAACGCTCACGGCCCCGATATTGATTAATGCACTTATTTCCATCTGCGGCAATCCTGTCGCATCCGCCTCTATCAGGATTTGCACATCTTCGGAAAGCACCGGCGCATCGTCATACGAGACATTCATGTCCAGAACACACTGCCCTTTTCCGCCCTTAACGTTGTCTATTGTTTGCGAAACTGAGCGCCCACTGTCGACTATGACTGGACTGCCGTAACTGGCGCTTGCGCTTTCAAAGGAGAATCCCTGTGGAAGTATGTACTTGAAAGTCGTGCTCCATCCGTTGTTAGACGAAAGCTTGACGCCGTTTACCGCCACTTTTGCGCCCATGACCAGAAATGCCCGCACTGCTTCCATCTGACTTTCGTTGGACATCTTGAAGAAGGACGGCCTGAATGAAATATCGTAATCCTTGTAGAAGCGCACCGGATTGTATGCGTCGCTTCCAGCAACGTCGCTTGAAAGCGTTGAAACGCCGCAGGTCGCATCGTGGGGCGTGATTGCTGCATCGCCGCTGAAGAAATCAACCATGCTTCCGGATTGCTCGTCTATGAATGAGTTCAGGGCATTCACCATTGCCTGCTTGTCCGATGGGTTCGCGGCGGCGGAATATATCGAGCGAAGGTCATCGGCGCTGCAAACTATGCCATTGTATGATTCCTTGCGGACGTCGAAAGTGCCGTTCACGTGGCACCCGGTAAGGGTGTCGGTGAAAGTTATATCAAGCCGCGCTTCCACCCATTCGTTGAACGGGCTTTCGTCGGCGGCGATGGCATCCGGCAGCGCAAACATCGAGCCTAAAAACAGAAGGCATACTGCAAACATCATCGGATTTTTCATGGAATCAATGATGTATGCCTGTGAAAGATATAAAACGTTTCAGCTTCTGCAGCGCTTGCAAAGCAGTATCCCCATAATCACCATGCCTGCGCCAGCTACGAAAAGAGGGGAAGGCACAATACCTAGCATCACAAAATCCAGCGCAACCGTGAAGATAGGGGAAACTGTTGTGAGGATGGATGCAGCGACGGGACCCGTCTCCTTCAGCCCCTTCTGATATATCACGTAAACGATGCCCGTGTTGAGAATTCCAAGAACCGCAACATATGCAATGCCTTTGAAGCTTGCCTGCCATGGCGACAAAAGCGCAAGCGGGATGCAGGCGATGGCGCAAAATGCCATCGTGACGAAGTTCAGCACGTTCCTGTCGCAGGAGCGCATCGCCTTTGCGGAATAGACTACGAAAAGGGACCAGACGATTGCGCTTCCTATCGCAGATATGTAGCCCTCGATATTCCCTGATGTGTTGCCGGGCTGGAATACAACGATGGCCGCTCCAGCGGACGAAATAACGGCACCAAAAATCCTGCTGCGATTGATCAAGTCTGCGCCAACAACGAAAGAGAAAAGCACCGCAAAAACCGGACTCATATTGATGAGGACTGAAACCGCGGAAGCTGTGGCAAATTTAAGCGCGAATGAATAGCAGATCAGATTTATGAAAAAGCAAAAGGCAGCAATTAGCGCATATTTCAGGGCAGGCTTGTCTTTACCCGTGAAAAATGTTACCGAACCCTTGCGTGAATCCGCAGATGAAAGAATCAATATGGCAAAGAATGCGGTAGCTATCGCGGTGCGTATCTCGACTATCCAGAATGGATGAATTCCGTCCAGCGCGACTATTCTTGTGAACACTGCCGTCGTCGAGAATATTAGCGCCGAAATGAGCATCAGCAGGGTTCCGTTTGCCTTCATCTTTCGCCTTGCGGGAATCGCATTCAAATTTAAGTGCGCTTCCGATTACGGAATATGCCAGGAAGGCTCACAATCGCTCTTTACAACAATTACGATCCGGTGAAATTCGCGGAGGCGCACCGCAGGGCGCTTGCAAGGGCTGCGCCGATCGCGCTTGCGTTTGACTGCAATCTTGTCACTTTCGGGTTCCCTTACGACAAGGAACTGCGCACGCCAATCGAAGTGGCAAAATGGGTCGCCGATTCAACGACAATTGGGGAAGGCGGGAAATATTTCATAGAGCTTGCGGAGAAGGGAAGATTTTCGAATTTTGATTTGCCTGACAAGGGCTTTCCCCCGCAGCTTGGCGAAGTGATAGTAACGACGCGCAAGCCGGACGAGAAAAAGGCGATTGACGCAAAATGGGTTGCCGAAGGGCTGATTCGCGGAAAGTCGTTCTGCCTGCTGTTTGGCCTTGGGCCGCACGGCCTTGAAAAGGAATGGTTCGAGGCGACGTCACATCATCTTGACATAACCGGAAAGCGCTACTCGCTGGAGACTTGCACGGCCATTGGGGCAGTGCCGAGTGTCATAAACGCTTATATGAATGCGCTATTATCTTTATCTACAAATACGCAATACCAAAAAAGATGACTCTTTACGGAAAGCCGCCGCCAGGTCAGCGCAAGCCATATAAGCCATACGACAATGGAAAATTCACGCATAAAAAGGAATATGGCGAAAGAAGGCCGGAGCAAGATTCTGGACCGCGGCAACCATTTGTCCCACGCGACCGCGAAGGACAGGCAAGGCCATGGCAGCAGCCGCGCGGGCCTCCAACACAATTCCAGCAAAGGCCGCAATATGGACCGCCTCAGGAAAGAAGGCAAGGCGGCTACGAAAGGCGCGATGGGTTTGGCCAGCAGCGCGAATTTGGCGAGCGCAGGGGCAGGTTTCCGCCAAAAATCATTCCACACCAATTTCCAGGCGTTTTCACAAACGGACGCGAGCTTTTCACAAAGAACTTGGTTCCCGGCATAAAGGTTTACGGCGAACAATTGCTCAAATCTGGAGAAGTGGAATATCGCAAATGGAGCCCATCCAGGAGCAAGCTTGGAGCCCTTATTGCATCAGGTGCAAAAAGCCTGCCATTGAAGGCGGATTCTAAAGTCCTGTATCTTGGCGCTGCTTCCGGCACGACCGTAAGCCATGTTTCCGACATTGCAATAGATGGGGTCATTTACGCAGTTGAATTCGCGCCGCGCGTGTTCCGCGAGCTTATCGAAATGTCGCGCCTGCGCAAGAACATAATTCCGATACTTGCAGACGCAAACCATCCCGAACTGTATTCGAGCATTGCAGGAAAAGTGGACTTCGTCTTCCAGGATGTTGCGCAGCCGAACCAGACCGAGATTTTCATAAAAAACTGCAAGGCGTTGCTTAACCACGGCGGATTTGGAATTCTGGCGCTCAAGGCTCGTTCCGTTGACGTTACAATCGCGCCGCAGGAAATTTTCAGACGCTCCTCGTCCGAGCTTGTGAAAGGCGGACTTGAAGTAATTGAAACGATAGATATAGGGAAATTCGAGATAGATCATGCGTGCTTCCTTGCCAAAATGAGGTGAATTTTTGAGAAATAGGGCATTTTGGGGCCTTCTTGCGGGATTAATCGCTTCAATTGCATACACTTTGCTTGCCAGAATCGAGATTGTTGCCGATTTCCTGCAAAATATGGGGCTGCTCTGGCTGCACGTTAATCCGAATGTTGCATATGTATGGTGGCCGATAGGAAGAATTCTATTTTGGGCTGCACTGGGATTTTTAATAGGATTTTTCCTTCAGCCAAAGAGCAAGAGGGAAAAACAGTGGGCATTCGCCAAAAAGACCATTGTGAAGGCAATAAAAGATTCCCGCTATCCAAAGTTCTGGATAGGCGCATTGAAGTTTCTTGCGCCTTTTTCAATTGCAGTCGTCGCAATATGCCTGATGTGGACATTCATGCCGCAGGCGCAGGCCGGAAAAATATATGGCATCATGGCAACATATCTTTTTACTCCCATAGGCCGATTCATAGTGCTGAGCGGGCCTGCAATAGGCCTGACGTTCTGGGAGATGATGCTTGCAGTAATGGTGGTCGACATGCTATGCAGCCTTTTCGTTGTCTGGAATTTCGACCTCATACTTAGCATTCCATGGCTCGGGGAGAAATTGAGAAAGGCAGTCGAGAGCGTCCATGCTTTCCTTTTCCGCTGGAAGTGGCTCCAGGGGCTTGCATTTCTTGGAGTTGTATTATTCGTTGCCGTCCCGATTTCTGGAACCAACGCAATCGTCGGAACCGTCCTCGGGCGCATAATAGGAATGGGAAAAACAGCCACGTACATATCTGTTACCATAGGCGCTTTCATAGGGGCGTCAATAATTGCACTTCCCGCCTACGGATTGCTGAGCCTTATATTCTAGAGGAGCTGACAAAATGAAGACACTCGTGACTGGCGGAGCCGGATTCATAGGAAGCCACCTGGTTGACAGATTGGTTGCTAAAGGCGAAAATATAATAGTCTTCGACAATCTTTCTTCGGGGAAACTGGAGTTCATCCAGAAGCACATCGATTCCGGAAAAATCAAGTTCGTCAAGGCCGACCTGATGAATCCTGCAGAAATAGACTCTGCAATAAGAGGCTGCGATATGGTTTGGCATCTTGCGGCAAATCCCGATGTAAAACTGGGCGCTTCCGACACGCGCATCCATCTCGACCAGAACATAATCGCCACTTATAATCTTCTTGAATCTATGCGCAAGAACGGCATTAAAAAGATCGGATTCACTTCCACTTCCACTGTTTATGGGGAAGCAACCCAGATGCCGACGCCAGAAAATTATGGCCCATGCATCCCGATATCGCTTTACGGCGCTTCCAAATCGGCATGCGAGGCGCTCATATCCGCTTACTGCGGGACCTTTGACATGGAATCCGTGCTTTACAGGTTTGCAAACATAATCGGACCGCGCTCCACGCACGGCGTGATATTCGACTTCATACGAAAGCTCAAGGCGAACCCAAGCGAACTGGAAATCCTGGGCGACGGCAAGCAGACCAAGTCATACTGCTACATCGACGACTGCGTTGATAGTATGCTTTTCGGCTGGGAACACCGCAAGGCAAGGACTGAAGTGTTCAACGTCGGCTCATCGGACGGGATTGACGTAAAAGGGCTTGCAGATGTCGTAGTAAAGGAAATGGGGCTTAAGTCAAAATATAAGTTCACGGGCGGCGTCGATGGCGGGCGCGGCTGGAAGGGCGATGTCAAGATGATGATGCTCTCGATAGAAGCGCTTGGAAAGCTCGGCTGGAAACCGAAATACACAAGCGCCCGGTCGATTGCGCTTACGGCAAGGAGCATTCTTGGGAAGAAGTGATTTCTTCTCATTTTACTCGTTTTTATTGTCCAGAACAGTCTTAAGGTTTATGAAACCCTAATTGATGCCCCCTCTTGTAATGAGACGGATTTTCGCCGATTCGTTTCTGAGTGCGCGAGTGTAATCTAGTGGCTAGGATTCAAGCCCTCCAAGCTTGAAGCCCGGGTTCGAATCCCGGCACTCGCATAGAC
>JAQUQK010000066.1:0-6612 GCA_028716125.1 Thermoplasmatota archaeon
CCTGTCCCGCACGCAGACGTTTCCCCAACGCCCCTTTCCCAGACGCGCATCGCAATTTCATTCTTTCCAAGGATCTGGATGAATTCAACATTTGTGCGATTTGGGAAAAGCGCATGATTCTCAACTTTTGGCCCAATTATTCCAACCGGGAACTTTTCCACACCATCCACAAAAATGACGCAGTGCGGATTTCCAACTGAAACGCAGGTCGCTTTGAATTTTTGACCGTCGATTTCTATAGGTTCTCCAATAAATTTGCCCGTTCCTTTCACCGGGATTTTCTCTCTTTCCAGAATTAGTGTGCCCATGTCAACTCTGGCGGTTTTAACATTTCCATTCTTGATTTCGACGCCAACGTTCTTTATTCCCGCTTTCGTTTCTATTCTTATCTGCTTCTTTCTAACTATTGAATTATCGTAACAGTATTTCGCAAGGCAGCGTATGCCGTTCCCGCACATCTCGGCCTCGCTTCCGTCCGGATTGAATATTCTCATTCTCACGTCTGCCAATTTGGAACTGCAAGCCAGAAGAAGCCCGTCCGCTCCAATTGAAAAGCCGCACCTGCAAACGCGCTGCGCCAGTTTTCCCATCTGCGCTTCTTTTATTTTTCCATCCATATTGTTGATGACGACATAGTCGTTGCCAAGCCCGTGCATTTTCCAGAATTTCATTTGAGCCACCTCGCAGTTTTTTGATGCAGCAGCAGATTGTCCATAGTTTCCCTTTCGCGGACAATTGCGCATTTTCCTTCATTGACCAGAACCTCCGCAGGCCTTTGCCGCGAGTTGTAGTTTGAACTCATTGAGAAGCCGTATGCGCCAGCGTTCAAAACGGCAAGAACGTCGCCTTCCTGAATTTTTGGAAGCTTTCTGTTTTTGGCAAGAAGGTCGCCGGATTCGCAAAGCGGACCGGCAACGTCACATTCCTGTTCTTCAGGCGCGTTCATTCTGTTGGCGACTAATACGTGGTGGTACGAGCCATACATTGCAGGCCTTACAAGAACATTGAATCCAGCATCCACCCCAATGAATTTTTTGTTCGGGTTTTCCTTAACTGTGTTTACTGCAGTCAGAAGAACGCATGAATCGCATATTATGTATCTTCCGGGTTCAACGCAGAAGAACGGCTCGCCCAAATCATTGTCCTTTACTCCCTTATTGAATGCGCCTAAAATCAGGTTAGAGAATTCCGCAAGGTCGATCTCTTTTTCCCCGAGTCTATAAGGAACGCCTATACCTCCGCCGATATCGATGAAATCGAATTTTATTCCAAGCGTTTTGCGTATTTTTCCGGCAATTTCCAGAAGCTTTTCAAGCGCAAGCAGGAACGGCTGCGCATTCATTATCCCGGAGCCGATGTGCATATGAATGCCGAATTTTTTCACGCCGGCATCCAATGCTCTTTTGTAAGCCGCTAACGCATCATCTTCCCATATCCCGAACTTCGAGTCTTTTCCGGCAGTGATGCAGTGCTCGTGGTGGCCTGCGCCAATCATCGGATTTATGCGGAAAGAAATTGTGTCTGGCGTCTTTATTTTTAGAATCCTTTCCAGCATAGACAATGAATCTGCATTTATCAAAACTTTAGATTCGATGAGATATTTCAATTCGTCATCCCTGGCATTCGTCCCGGTGAAAATGATTCTTTCCGGCGAGAAGCCCGATTTCAAAGCAAGAAATGCCTCTCCGGGGCTTACCACGTCCAGGTTCGCGCCTTCGCTTTCCAGTATCTTCAAAACGGATATGTTCGTGTTTGCTTTTGCGGAATAATTTATCCTAATTTTTTGGTAATTCTGCTTCAAGTTTGAAAAAACGTTTCGGTAATTCTGCCTTATCCTTTTCTCGCTTACCACATAAAGCGGCGTGTCAAACCTTTTCGCCAGATCAAGCGAAGAAACGCCATCTATGAACATAATTCCATTCCTGTTTTCAATAGTTGTAGGCAGCATGTATTCACCATTTAAATTTTCAAAATAATTCAATCCAGGTATCCTTTCTTCGCCAGAAGTTCGGCATGCAATATGCTTCCGCCAGCCGCACCCCTGACCGTGTTGTGCCCAAGGCAAGTATATTTCACAGTCATGACCGGGTCCTTTCTTATCCTTCCCAGAACTACGCTCATTCCGTTCCCGCAATCCCTGTCGCATTTCGGCTGCGGACGGTCGTTCTCGCGCCTTACAACAATCGGATGCTCTGGAGCGCTTGGCAACTTCAACTCCTGCGGCAATCCCCTAAACTTTTCAAATTCGCGGGTTATCTCGTCAATTTCCGGATTCTGTTCAAGCCCTACGAAAACCGATTCCGTGTGCCCGTCGCTTACATTCACCCTGCTGCAGGATGCGCTAAGCCTTATCGGTGCTTTACTGATGGCGCCGTGATTGAATGCGCCCAATACCTTGGTGGATTCGGTCTCGATCTTTTCCTCCTCGTTTTTAATGAATGGCAGAACGTTGTCTATTATATCCATCGAAGCCACGCCGGGATAACCGGCGCCGCTAAGCGCCTGCATTGTGGAAACCATAACGGATTTCAGGCCGAATTTCATCAATGGCTTCAGGCTGATGGCAAGCTGCGTTGTGGAACAGTTGGGATCTGTGGTTATGTATCCGCTCCAGCCCCTTTTCTTTTTTTGTATCGGGATTAGCGCAAGGTGATCCGGATTGACTTCCGGTATTATAAGCGGTACGTCAGCGTCGCCCCTATGCGCGCTGGCCTTGCTGATTACCGGATATTTTGCTGCAAACTGTTCCTCTATCGCGCTGGCAGTATCGCCCGGAATCGCCGAAAAAACGAAATCCACGTCGCCTGCGCTTTCCACTGACCTCAAATCGCTGGCTGCCACGGTCATTTCCCCTATTTCGGATGGCATTGGGGAAGTTAATTTCCAATCGCACGCATCCTTATATTTCTTGCCTGCTGATTTCTCGGATGCAGCGAGAACGGAAATTTCAAACCATGGATGATTTTGCAACAGCTCGATGAACCTCTGGCCGACTATCCCGGTTGCGCCAAGAATTGCTACTTTACGCTTCAAAAATCTCACCCGCCTTGCTCACGGTTTCAAAAGTATCCTTCAACTTGGATTCCTCGACGAATACGTCTATTGTTGCCTTGCTGGTCGTAACCTCAAGTATGTTGATTCCTTTCAGCGCAAGCGCGTCAGCTATCTTGGCCACCCATCCGGGCGAATCCACGAAGCGCGGGTGCGTAATCCCGATCATTCCAATTTTTTCTTTCGAGCATACGGCCTTGAAGCAGCCCAGAGAATGTATTTTGTTGACCGCTCCCTTGAGGTCAGGGAGATTTGCAAAGACGGTTATTGATTTTTCACCCGTGCTGATTCCACGGATTGCGCCTTCGCTTATTGCAGAAAAAAGTTCGCTGACGTTTTTCGGGTTTATGTCCCCTATCGCGGTTATCGCGGACATTCCATCATTCCTGCTAACGAGGAGCGAATCGTGGCTGAAGTGCCCTTTTATCTCGGTTCCGCCTTCTGCAATGCTCTTCGATGAAAAACTCGCTATCCGAAGTTTCTGGCCGGGCAGTTTGTATCTCAACGCCTCGTGGCGTATTACTTTTGCGCCTCCGTTTGAAAGCGCGAACATTTCGCTTATGCCCAGAGTTTCAAATGTTTTCGCATCCGGTACCATTTCCGGGTCTGCTGACAGAACTCCAGTGGTGTCCTTTACAAGCACGACCTCGCTCGCGTTCAGGCAATTGCCGAGCAGAAGGGCGGTTATGTCACTGCCACCCCTTGCAAAAGTGGTTATTTTTCCAGTTTCATCGCGCCCCAAGAATCCGCAAACCACGGGTATGCATTTACCCAAAAGAGGTTCAATATTCTTCCTGACGCGCTCCTGCGTTTTTGGCATGTCTGGCTTTGCATCGACGAAGCTGGAATCGGTTATTATCGGCCAGTTTTCCTGGCTCGGATCAAAATATGCCGATTCAGCGCCCAGCGCCCGCAAGGCCGAACAGAAAACTCTTGCGCTTGTTCTTTCGCCCATTGAAACTACTTCTGCATAGTCCTGCGGCGAAATTTTCATTTTCTCAACGGCCTGGATGAGACTGTTTGTCGTCTTACCCATTGCAGAAACCACGACTACTGTTTCCTTGTAGCCTGCCTCGATGACTTTTCTTGCCGCTTCCATTATCCGTTCGCCGGTCGATAAATCGGAGCCGCCGAATTTGATGACTGCCCTTCCTTCTTTAAGTGTCATAAAAATTGCTCTCCAGTTATTTCAAAACGTCGTCCATTCCGTATATGCCAGGCCTGCTTTGTCCTTGGAGCCACTCTGCGGCGTAAAGCGCGCCTCTTGCAAAAACGCTCCTCGAAAACGCGACGTGCTCTATCTTGAGCATTTCGCTCGGGCCTGCAATTACCAGGTCGTGTATTCCGGGAACTCCTCCGGCCCTCATTGAAACGATTTCAAGCTCTCCGGAAGCCCTTGGGTTCAGCCCTTCCCTGCCATGCACTGTATTGGAATAGCCGCGCACCTTCGAAACTATCTCGCCCATTTTCTTTGCAGTGCCGCTCGGCGCGTCCTTTTTCCCGGTATGGTGAATTTCGCTTATGCTGAAATCGTATTCTGGAGGGAACGCCCCGCAGGACTGGATCAGCCTGTAAAGTATGTTCACGCCGACCGAAAAGTTGGACGAAAAAACTGCGGGAATTTTGTCCGAAATCGCGCCATTGAGTGCGCCCATCTGCTCCTCGCTGAATCCGGTGGTTCCCATCACGATTCTTTTTCCCATATTCGCCACGATTGGGATATTCGAAAGTTCGGCGGAAGGGTTCGTGAAGCTTATGTAAACGTCCGCATCTCTGGCCGCCTTTTGCAGGTCGCCTGGGCTTGAAACAGCAACTCCAGAATTGCAAATTCCTGTTTCAGAAAGCGTTTTTCCAATAATCGGTTCGCCGGGTGCTGCTATCGCCCCGACAATCTGGAATCCCATTCCCTGCGCTTCTTTCAGAACCGCGCCCCCCATTCGTCCGGAGACGCCGGCCACGCAGATCTTAATCATAGCGCAGCCCTTCCCAGTATTTTTCCTCGTAAAGCCGCTTGCTTAGATCGACGCCGAAAAATTTCTCAACGGGCTCTAGAATTTCAGGATGCGATTCGTAGGTTTTTCTCGCGGCTTCCAGAACAATTCCAAAGCCATTTTTCGTCATCCTGCCAAGCGGCCTTCTGCAAGAACCCGAAGGCATTCCAAGAATGTTCATCAGCGTCTTGTATGGCAATGGATTTCTCGCCCTGCAGGCGGAAGGGCCGAAAGGCGTTTCCTCTTCTGTTTTAACCGTAATTATGCCGAAAAGAGGCGCAAGCGCTTCTGCTTGTTTTTGTGCGTTTTCAAGATGGCCTTCTGAAAGCGATGAGACTAGGCGTTTGACCGCTTTTGGCGCAACGTTGGAAGCGACCGAGATTACGCCGCTGGCTTTTATTTCGGGCGTTGTCATCATTTCGTACGTTTTACCATCATCTCCCGAAAGTATGTCAAAGTCGGATCCGCACATTTTCCTGGTCAATTTCATGTTGTTTGAGTCCCCGGTGGCTTCCTTTACCGCCCTTACGTTTGGAAACTGGGAGTGGAGCGCGGCCAGATCCTGCGGCAGCATCTGAGTCCCGCACCTGCCCGGAATTATATATGGAATTATCTGGACGTCTGGAAATGCGGCGGCGACCGGCGATACATATTCCTTCCGGATTTCAAGAGAGCTTGGTCCATTGTAGTACGGGTCCACCAGAAGCGCCGCCTTAACTCCGGCATCGTAGGCATGCCTTGTGAGTTTCAGCGTCTTCTCGGTTGAATTGCTGCCTGTTCCGCCTATCGTGGTTCCTCTCGACCCGAGATATTCGTTGATTTTTTCAATTACTCTGATGTGCTCGGATTCGGTCATTGTGGAGCTTTCGCCGGTTGTTCCGGCGGCGACGATTCCATTAACTCCGTTTTCCGTCTGGAAATCCACCAAATCCCTCAAGCTGCTGTAATCTATCCTTCCGGAAGCGTGCTCCGGGGTTATTACTGCAGTGTAGCATCCTGCAAACATTTGCATTTCTTTCACCAATCATCGTAAATTTAGCCGCAATATTTAACGTTTATCGTATTTTTTATACGAATTTCGTAAAATTGGTGGTAAATGAAGATACAAAAACGCAGATTTCGCAAAAAAATCTCAAAATTGAATTTTCTTAAACGTTTTATCCGGCGAACCGATTCGCGCAAGGATGCCAAAGTTCACGCTTACCGAAAAAACATTCTCAAATCGGCTTGGGCGCGATGTTACGCCCGGCGAAATCGTCGAATGTCCCGTGGACTGGATGATGTTCCCGGAAGGCTCATTCAAGATGGCAATGGATGCCCTTAGCGATCTTGGAAAGCCTGTTGCGCACCCGGAAAAGGTCGCCGTAATTTTCGACCATTACTGCCCGCCGACTACAATTCAAACCGCCGAAATCCAAGCGGCTGCGCGAAAGTTTGCCGCAAAATCTGGAATCAAGAACATATTCGATTGCGGGTCGGGCGTCTGCCACCAGGTTTTCTGCGAAGAAGGATTTGCAAAACCGGGAAGCATAATCATCGGCGGCGATTCCCATACCACGACTTATGGCGC
>JAQUQK010000066.1:6712-9339 GCA_028716125.1 Thermoplasmatota archaeon
CGCTCGACCAGGTTTTCATCGGCTCGTGCACGAATGGAAGAATTGAGGATTTGAAAGAAGCCGCGCGAATATTCAAGGCCCACGGCGGGAAAGTAAAGGCGCGCACAATCATCGGACCTGCTTCGCGCGCAGTCTATCTTGAAGCATTGAAGCGCGGCTGGATTGACACTTTTGTCCGCGCGGGATGCATGATAATCACTCCAGGCTGCGGGCCTTGTCTTGGAGCGCATTCGGGAATTCTCGCGCCTGGCGAAACGGGTCTTGCCACAACAAACCGCAACTTTGTCGGAAGAATGGGCTCGCCCGATTCAAAATTATATCTTTCAAGCCCTGCGACTGCGGCGGCGAGCGCGCTTGAGGGAAAAATTACGGATGCGAGGCGGTGGCTTTGAGTGTTCCAATACTGACGAACGATATAGATATGCGGGAACAGTTGAAACGACTCGTGATTGATTCAATTAAGGAAGTCAAAGAACCATATTTTAAAATTAAAGCAACATATGAACCAAGTGGAATCGTTAGAGAAAGAGTATTCTGTTATGAATTATATCATCAAATGCGAAAAATGCAAGAACGAGAACCAACTTTGGCGAGCATAACGTTAAATGGAGAACTCGACAAAAGAGGATATTTAAATTTTAATAAAAGAGATAGGAAAAATCCCGATTTTGTGTTTCATAAACAGGGCGATATGGAGCACAATACTGCAGTGATTGAAGTCAAAGGAGATATATCAAAATCGAGCCAAATGATAAAAGACCTCAATACAATTACGACATTTATTCATAAATATCAATATAAATTTGGATTCTACATATGTTATAATTATAGATTAAACAACATAAAAACAATGCTTAATGAAGATGTGCTTAGAAAAATAAAATTCAAACAAGAATTCGATAAAATTAATGTTATTTGCATCAAAGAAGCGGGCGGGCCCATAAATTCTCAAATATTAGATGAATTGCTGAATGGAACTTTACAGCCACAACAGAGGGCGAATGAGAATGAGTAGTACAATTTCCGGCAAGTGCCTCGTTCTCGGCGACAACATTGATACCGATGCAATAGTTCCCGGAAGATTCCTGCGCGAGAAAAATCTTGAGAATTTTGCGCTTGCTGGCCTTGGCGCGGAGATGCCGCAAAAGCTGCGCAATTTTCAAATTATTGTTGCAGGGAAGAATTTTGGCTGCGGCTCGTCCCGCGAACAGGCTGCGGTTGCGCTGAAACGCGCCGGAATCAAATGCATAATTGCTGAATCTTTTGCGCGGATATTTTACAGGAATACGATAAATCTTGGAATCGCGGTTTTGGAATGCAAGATTGGCGCAAAGGAAAATGAAGAATTTGAAATTGATTTGCAAAGCGGCAAAATCCAAAATAAATCAACGGGCGCAACCGCCCGGGCGGCGCCACTTTCAAAGTTCGCGCTCGAAGTCCTGGAAGCGGACGGGCTGATTCCATACTACAAGGCGAGGATGTGAAAAATGCCAAAAAAAATCTGCGTAATTCCAGGTGATGGCATTGGCCTCGAAGTGATGGAATCATGCCTCGCAGTCCTGGATGCGCTGAAACTTGATTTCGAATACGTCCACGCAGATGCCGGGCTTGCCTGTTTCAAGAAGCGCGGCGAGTATATCCCAGATGAAACAATTGCGCTTGCAAAATCCTGCGACGCCGTTCTCATGGGCGCAATCCAGACGCCGGTGCCGACGCCGAAAGATTACAAATCGCCTGTCCTTACGCTTCGCAGGGAATTGGACTTGTTTGCAAACGTGCGCCCTTTCCGCCAGATTTTGCCAAATATGCGTCCGCTGGACATTGTGCTTTTCCGCGAAAATACAGAGGACGTTTACAATTGCAGAGAATATGAAAAAGATGGTGCAGTTGTTTCGGAGCGTGTCATTTCAAGAAAGGGCTGCGAGCGAATTGTCAAGTTCGCGCTAGATTACGCGGAATCGCACGGCAGGCGGAAAGTCACTTGCATCCACAAGGCAAATGTGCTCAAGCGCTCAGACGGGATGTTCCGCGAGATTTTCTATGATTTGGCAAAGGCGCACCCAAGCATAAAGGCAGAGGACGACCACGTCGATGCGGCGGCGATGCACCTTGTCATGAATCCAGCGCGCTATGACACCATTGTCACGCTGAACCTCTACGGCGATATTCTGTCGGATGAAATTGCTGGTTTGGTCGGCGGGCTTGGATTTGCGCCAAGCGCCAACGTTGGTGAAAAATACGCTCTCTTTGAACCTGTGCACGGAAGCGCGCCCGACATCGCAGGCAAGGGAACTGCGAACCCAGTTGCAATGATTTTGTCGGCCTGCATGATGTTGCGGCATTTTGGCTACGAAGCGCAAGCGGCAAAAGTTGAATCTGCGATTGGAAAAATGCTAAAAGACGGAAAATGCACGTCAGACTGCGGCGGGAAAATGAAGACGAAAGAGTTTTCCAAAGAATTAATCAGGGAAATAGCCCGCCGATGAATCCTCCAATGCCGGGTATTCCTCCGCCAAGCCCTCCCATAACCAGGCTGAATATCAACGGCAGTATGAACGATAAAGACCAGAGTATCAGGGTTGCGCCAATCAGGTAAGTGCCGAGAATGTGGCCGATGCCCTTTGATA
>JAQUQK010000067.1 GCA_028716125.1 Thermoplasmatota archaeon
TTATTCCGTATGCGATTGAAAGCGCGGCCGCGACTATGCCAAGCTCGGCGGTGTTGAAGCCGCGGTCGATGAGATATGGGATTGCAAGCGTGAAATTCTTGCGCACGAGATAATATCCTGCATATCCGATGAAGATTGTCAGGAAAACCTGGAGGCGGTAGCGCCTGTATTCAGGGTCTATTTTTTCCTTTGGCATTCTTTCTATGTGTTTTGCGGGCTTGAAAAAATCAAGAATGGGCAAGAATATCCTCGCCAATATCTGAATACGTCTTATTTGCCTTTTGATTTCGTATCCGGTTTCAATTCATCCCAGCATTCCATCGCCCTGCGCATGTGGGGAATAGTTATGGAACCGCCGATAACAAGGCCGATGTGGAGCGCTTCCTCCATTTCCTCGTCGCTGACGCCTTCCTCATTGCAACGGATTGCGTGGTATGTGATGCAGTCGTCGCACCGCAGGACTAGGGAACCAACAAGCCCCAAAAGTTCCTTTGTCTTTGCTGAAAGTGCGCCGGCCTTGTATGCTTGTGAGTCTATTGCATAGAAGCGCTTTGTTCCTTTTCCGGCGTATTTCATCACGATTTCGTTGAGCCTTTCGCGCTCGCTCTTGAATTTCTCAACCCTGCATTCTGCCATTTTTAACACATCTCCTATATTTCAATCGGTTCCCGGCATTCCAAGCGCATCCAATATCAAATCCATTATGCGCGACAGTAAGAATAACACCCACATCGCGCCAATTATGAATAGCCAGTCCACCGCTGCAATTGGGACCGTGCCGAACAGTTTTCCAAGGCGGGTGTAGATTACTATGATTTGGAGCGCCACCGACATAACAACTGACGCCACGAGTTTTCCATTTGAAAGTATGCCAAGCCCGTATTCCCTGCGTATTATGTAAAGCGGAACGAACTGGAGAAGGACAAGCGTCGTGAATGCAATGGTTCTTGCATATTCCACGCTAGCCCCGCTCTTTATGTTGAGGAAATACCAGAATACCGCAAGAGTGCAGAGCGCCACAAGGGTTCCCATTGCAACAATGCGCGTTGCAAAGGATTTTGTGATGATTCCATTCTTGGACTTGCGCGGCTGGCGCTTCATTATCTCGCCTGACGAAGGATCGACGCCAAGCGCAGTCGCCGGAAGCCCGTCTGTCAGAAGATTCATCCAGAGCAACTGCGTGGGGATGAGCGGGAGCGGGAGTCCGATAAGCGTCGCAACGAATATTGTGAGTATTTCGCCAATGTTGCAAGACAGGAGATACTGGACGAATTTCTTTATGTTGTCGTAAATTCCCCTTCCTTCCTCAACTGCAGCGACGATTGATGCAAAGTTATCGTCAGTGAGAATCATGTCTGATGCTTCTTTTGCTACGTCGGTTCCGGTTATTCCCATTGAGATTCCGATGTCTGATGATTTGAGCGCTGGCGCATCGTTTACGCCGTCGCCGGTCATCGCCACGACGTGCCCGTTCTTTTTCAGGGCATTAATAATCTGCATCTTGTGCTCGGGATTCACGCGCGCGTATACCGAAATGCCCTCGACTTCCTTGTCAAGGTCAATCTTTTCCAGTTCCTCGCCTGTGATTGCCTTGCCCTCGATTCCAAGCTCGCGCGCGATTGCAACGGCGGTTCCCCTGAAGTCGCCGGTTATCATCACCACTTTTATTCCCGCCGTCTTGCATTTTGCGATTGCGTGCTTTGCCTCCTCGCGCGGGGGGTCTATCATTCCCTGCAGGCCGACGAAAACGAGATTTGTTTCATAAGAGTCCTTGGGGTCGCTCGCCTTCAGCTCTTTGTATGCGAAACCAAGCACGCGAAGCGCCTGTGAAGAGAATAAATCGTTCGCCTTGTGGATTGCCTTTTTGTCCTCTGCCGTTATCGTATGCGCCTTCCCGCCAAGGAGCGCCCTGTCGCAGAGAGCAAGCACGAGGTCGGGCGCTCCCTTGACGTATGCGTATCTCTTTCCGCCGATTTCATGTGTCGTGGTCATGCGCTTTCGCGTAGAATCGAACGGCATCTCGTCAAGGCGCGGATGCTTCTCCATAAGGCTCAGGTGGCTTATTCCCGCCTTTTCACCTGCGACTATGAGCGCGCCCTCGGTCGGGTCGCCGCGTATCTTGTATGCGCCTTCCTCGTTCTTCTCAAGGCGGGCGTCGTTGTTGAGCAGCCCTATGCGGAGAAGCAGTTCAAGACTTTCTGGTTTTTCGGAGAACGTGCCTATTGGCGTATAGCCTGCGCCCGAAACTTCTATGATTTTTCCGTCCACAAGCAGCCTTTTGACCGTCATCTCGTTCTTAGTGAGCGTTCCCGTCTTGTCGGTGCAGATGACGGTGGTGCTTCCTAGAGTTTCCACTGACGGCAATTTGCGTATAAGCGCGTGCCTTCTTACCATTCTCTGGACGCCAAGCGCAAGCGAGATTGTGACTATTGCAGGAAGTCCTTCCGGGATTGCAGCGACAGCAAGGCTTGCCGATGTCTGCAGAGCGCCAAGAACGTTGCCTTGCCTTACGAAGAGGACTATGAAAATTACTGCGCAAACGCCAAGTGTTCCATACGTCAGGAATCTTCCAAGCTTGTCAAGATTCTTTTGGAGCGGGGTGTCCTCTTTGCCTGCGCCCTCTATCATCTTGGCAATTTTTCCGATTTCGGTTGCCATTCCCGTCTTTACTACGATGGCTTTTCCTTTGCCCTCGGTAATTACCGTGCCAGAAAATACAAGATTCTTGCGGTCGCCAAGCGGAAGGTCCTTTGAATATCCGGCTGTTTCCTTTTTCACTGGAAGTGATTCGCCTGTGAGCGCCGCTTCCTGCGTCTGCAGATTGTTTAAGTTTATGATGCGGGCATCCGCAGGCATCTTGTCGCCGGTGGAAAGGAGTATGACGTCGCCTGGAACAAGCTCCGACGCATCGATTTCGCGTTCCTCGCCGTCCCTCACGACGACCGCCTTGAGTGATGCCATTTTCATTAGCGCTTCTATCGCCTGCTCGGCGCTGTGCTCCTGTACAAAGCCTATTACGGCGTTTATGATTAGAATCGCAAGTATGACGTAGAAGTCCACGGCCTCGCCAAGCGCCAGCGATATGAGCGCCGCCGCAAGAAGCACCCAGATCATCGGGTCGTTGAACTGTTCGAGAAGGAGAAGGAGCGGGGATCGCTTCTTCTTCACCTCTATCCTGTTATAACCATATTTCTCAAGACGCGCCCTTGCCTCGTCCGCGGAAAGGCCCTTCTCCCCAGAATCCAACGCATTATAAACTTCCTCTATCTTTCCCTTGTAAAATTCCATCTTTGACCCTCTAATGGGTACGGATGGAATATGGTGCCGTTTGATAGGCTTTGCTGACTTGGCGCTAATACGTCGAGCTTCCGTTGCATTTTTTCCAATTTTTAATAAGCGCAAGGCATTCGCCCTGCAAAAATCCCGGGATTATCGCAACCCTGCTTTTGCAGAGGCGCTTCATTGTAGTATTTGAAATCGACATCTCGTTGAAGCCGAGCTTTTCGACGTTCGCTATCTTTGTTCCATAAACTATTGCATCGATCCTGGCCCAGTGTATCGCCGAAAAGCACATCGGGCAGGGCTCGGTTGTGGAATAAATCATGCAGCCGAAAAGGTCAAAAGTTCCAAGTTTCCTGCACGCCTCCCGTATTGCGTTTATCTCGGCATGGCACGTCGAGTCGTTTTCGGAAAGCACCGTATTGCGAGCTTTTGAAATCACTTTTCCGTCTTTTATGATGCAAGCGCCAAACGGCCCGCCTGCACATGCTTTCACATTTGCCGTCGCTTCTTTTATCGCAATACGCATATACTTTTTTTCGGGCGGAGCCGATTTTTTCTTCACGGCTGCGCCTGCGGATTTTCTCATAGAACTCGAATATGTGAAGAGAAAATATAAAATTTGGCCGGATTTTATGGCATATATATGATTTTTTCCTCATAAAGCGCTTTAAACTTCCAAGAGATTCCGGCTCGATAAAAATGGACGTCCTTGCGAAAGGTGGAAAGGCGTTACTTTTGGGCAACGAGGCCATCGTGCGCGGCGCACTTGAAGCTGGCGTGTCGTTTGCTACGGCTTATCCTGGCACCCCTTCGTCTGAAATTGCCGATACTTTCTCGGCGATTGCCAAGGAAGTCGGAATGTATTTCGAGTATTCCGTCAATGAGAAAGTTTCCCTTGAAGTGGCGGCTGCTGCCGCGATTTCCGGCTACCGCTCTCTTACCTGCATGAAGCACGTCGGTGTTAACGTCGCTGCGGATGCCCTCCTTACATACGCTTATGTCGGATGCAAGTCCGGCCACATAATCGTTAGCGCAGACGACCCGGGATGCCACTCATCCCAGAACGAGCAGGACAACCGGTATTACGCCACGCTTGCAAGCCTGCCGATGCTTGAGCCTTCCACAATTCAGGACGCAAAGGACATGACAAAGGAAGGATTTGAGATTTCTGAGAAGTTAAGCCAGCCCCTTTTGCTTCGCACAACCACGCGCGTAAACCACACGCGCTCGGTCGTAGAACTTGGAGAAATGAAGGCACCAAAGCCGCGCGGGACAGGGCAGTTTGACAAGGACTCGCTCCTGGTTACTGTGCCTTCGGTTGCACGCGCCCGCCACCCAATTCTGCTCAAGAAGATGGCGGATGCGGAAGCAATGGCGGAAACTTCAAAATTCAACAAGATAATTGAATTCGCAGGAAAGAATGCTGGAAAAGTAGGAATAATCACGTCCGGCGTTTCTTACTGCTATGTCGCGGACGTTCTTCGCGAGTTTGGAATTGCAGCGCGCGTGCTTAAGCTTGGCTTCACGCATCCGATGCCAAGGAAGATGGTCGCGGAATTCCTGAAATCCTGCGAAACCGTGCTAATGGTAGAGGAACTTGAGCCATGGCTCGAGGAGCAGGCAAAGGCGCTCGCGTACGAGCAGGGAATAAAGACCAAGATACTTGGAAAATCAACGGGCCACTTCACAAGGCTTTACGAATACAACACAGACATCGTCAGGAACGGAATCGGCAAAGTGCTCTCTATGCCGGAACAGGCGCCGGGCGAGAACACATCCGTAAAACTTCCATCCCGCCCGCCGATACTCTGCCCGGGATGCCCCCATAGGGCGACATACTACGCAGTAAAGCAGGCGGCAAAAGGCAAGAGCATGATTTACCCGACAGACATCGGATGCTACACCCTCGGAAGGGCGCCTCCGCTCAGCATGGCCGACTATCTGCTCTGCATGGGCTCGTCAGTTGGAACGGCTTGCGGATTCTCTGTTGCGACAAACAGCACAATTGTGGCGTTCCTTGGGGACAGCACGTTCTTCCATGCAGGAATTCCGCCGCTAATAAATGCTGTCCACAACAAGGAGAAATTCGTTCTCGCAATACTTGACAACCGCACGACCGCGATGACCGGCCACCAGCCAAACCCTGGAACTGACAAGGACGGAATGGGATACGAAGCACCAGCGATTCCGCTTGAGACTCTTGTGAAAGGCTGCGGCGTTGAATTCGTGAAGACCGTGAACCCGCGCAACCTCAAGGAAACTGTAAGGGTGTTCAAGGAAGCAATGGACTTCCCGAAGGTTGCAGTTGTAATATCAAGAAGCCCGTGCATACTGCTAAAGGGAATAAAGAAGGAGCCGAAGTACGAAGTCGACCAGGCAACCTGCAAGAAGTGCAAAGTCTGTACCGCACAGTTCGCCTGCCCTGCTTTCTACTACGAGGGCGACAAGATCAAGATAGACGAGAGCATCTGCACAGGATGCTCGGTCTGCTCGCAAGTATGCCCCTTCACTGCAATCAAGGCAAAATGCGAGGGGTGCTGAAATGACAGGAAAGCAGACAGACATAATGCTCTCCGGAGTCGGCGGGCAGGGAACGCTTCTTGCTGCAAAGATACTTGGCGATGCCGCAATACTTGCCGGAAAGCACGTCGTCGTTTCCGAAGTCCACGGAATGGCGCAGCGCGGCGGCTCTGTCGAATGCATGGTTAGGATAGGAGAAGCGCTTGGCCCGATAATCCCGGACAAGGGAGCGGACGCAATAGTCGGATTTGAGCCGATTGAGGTCTTGCGCTACATCCAGAAGACTTCGGGCAAGACAATTGTCGTGATGAACTCCCACAAAGTAGTTCCTTTCACGGTTGCAACCGGCTCCGAGAAATATCCTTCGATGGACGAGATACGCGCAGAGATAAAGAAACGCTGCGGAAAACTCATAGAGCTTGAGGCATACGATCTTGCTTTCAAGGCGGGAACAAGTCTTGCGACCAACATCGTGCTCGTTGGCGCGCTTTGCGGCTCCGGAATCCTGCCGATGACCGAAGAAGTCGTTCTCCAAGCAATAAAGAAGAACGTCCCTGCAAAATACGTCGATGTTAACGAGCGCGCATTCCGCCTGGGAATCCAGGCAGCCAAATCTTAATATTTCTTTTCCGATATATATGGTGCTGTGATGATAAAAACTAAGAAGGCGAAGGGCGCAAAAGCAAAACAGAAGAAGACGCTCAAAAAAGCTTCAAAAAAGGCGACAAAAAAAGTAAGCAAAAAGGTGCTTTGCAAAGTTCGCAGTGCCGAAGACAAAGAGAAGAAGGGATCCTGCAAGAAATGCGAATTCTGGGACCACAGGATAGAATCGGGAATGGACGAGCACACTGGCTTTTGCACCATAAAGCGCAAGATGGTCTGCTCCGATTACTGGTGCAAGGACTTTTCAGAAATAAAGAGCGCCGAAGAGATTTCCGAAATGCTTGGCGACGAAGAGGAAGAGTACGGCGACATGATTGACTTCGAGGAGTGAGACCGCACGGAAGACGAAACACCCTTCCAGCCGAACCCCACCATAGAAGCAATCCACAGATACGGCATTCGCCTTACAAAGGATCTAGGCCAGCACTTTCTTGTAAACGAGCGCATCATAGAACGCCAGATAGAGGCGGCAAATCTCACAAAAAGAGACGTGGTTCTTGAAATAGGCCCAGGAGTCGGCACGCTAACAAAACACATTGCGGAAAGGGCGGGGCGCGTAATTGCCGTTGAAACTGATGCGCGCCTCTGCAACGTTCTGCCGGAAATCATGAAGGACTACAACAATTTCGAACTTATCGAAGGCGACGCGCTGAAAGTCAGTTTTCCGAAATTCAACAAAATAGTCTCCAACCTTCCATATCAAATTTCATCCGACATAACTTTCAAGTTCCTTGAATATGATTTCGAAAGCGCCGTCTTGATGTACCAGAAGGAATTCGCAAGGCGCATGGTGGCAAAGCCGGGAACTGAAGATTATTCGCGCCTCTCTGTAGGCGTTTACTACAAGGCGGATTGCAAAGTACTCTTCAACGTGGCCAAGGGCGCATATTACCCGCCGCCAAAAGTCGATTCCTCGGTCGTGTTGCTAAAGCCATTGAAAGCGCCAAGATTCAAAGTAAAAAGCGAAAAGACATTCCACAAAGTTACCGATCTTTTGTTCCAGCACCGAAGGAAAATGGTGCGCGCCTCCCTGCGGATGGAGTGGCCGGACAAAATTGAAGATGCGCGACTTTCAAAATATCTGGAAAAGCGCCCTGAAGTGCTGACGCCCGAAGAAATCGGCGAGATTTCGGATGCTCTTGTTTCTTAATCTTCAATTCCGAATCTAATCAATCTGCTCAAATGCCTTCTTGCAACCGGTGGGACTTCATACCATCTGGGTTTTAATGTGCGTTCCACTTTCACGAATTTGGCTGCACTCTTGGGCTTCTTTGAGCCGCAGGCGCGGCATCTATATCCTGCCTTTCCCATCGAGTGCATCCTCTGCCCGCATGCGCAAGTAGGATTTTCCACTTTTTCCAAAACTTCCGCGACGTTTTCAATTTTGATTTTTTCAAGATTCAGCGTCAGTCTTTCGTCGCGGGTTGCACCGTAAACCGTCACTTGGTCGCCTTCGCATAACTGCCTGATGACGTTCCTAAACTGTTTTGTCGGCTCATATGCAGCGCATTCAAGTTCGCCAGTGTCGTCCTTTATTTTGAAGAAAACGTGGCCGCCGGTTATTTCGTGCGGCGCTTCGCTGACGACCCCCGAAACTATTGATGAAAGGAATGATTTTACTTCTGCTACTTTGCGCCGAACAAGATGGTCGTCTGAACCTTGATTCGTCTCGAATAAAATCCAGCGTTCCATCGGCTCGGATTTGATTTTTGAAAGTGCATCCGGCAAAATTTCCGGCGCTACCGCTCTGATGCCGAAAAGAATCGGACATGGTGTGTTTGGCGCAATTTTTATGACCTTGTTTTCGTAGTCGTAATTGTCGAATGTCTCGGGATGCACCTTGTCCATTTCAATAACGGATTTTTCGCTGATCTTGCGCTGTGCGCCAATATTTTTCTTCTGGCGGTAAGCAATGATTTCGTAAGTTTTTCTTTGCGCGGGCCAAGCGATTGCGGCGCTTGCGCCCACAAGCCCGCGCCCGTTTTTCAATCCCTCGAATTCCGCTTTATTTTCAGAAAGCAAGCGCTTTGCGTCTTCGATTTCAACTATATCTTGAACCGCCTTCCAGTAAATTGATTCCGGCAATTTTTCATCAACTACGACCAGGCCGGGATTTGTGTTTTCGTCCTGCACCTGCGCGTTCTTTTCAAAAAGCGGCATTAGAATTTCAAATACTTCCTTCTTGCCCTGCTTTGGTTCGCCGGCGCTTTTCTCAAATCCGAAAATCTGCTTCCTTCCGATTTTGCCGATGATATATTTTGCGCCTGCGCCCGCTCCAATTTGAATTGCAAGAGCCGCATTCCCGCGCGTCTTCCATGGAACTGACGGATTGAGCCGGACAAGCTTCGGATAGCCGATTATGCCGATCTTTCTCTTTGACAGTTCTTCGGCCAATAGCGCCATCAGATAAGTCGTGCACATCCCGGAACGGGAATCCGTATCGTCAATGCCTATCCACATTTGAATAAAACCTGAATCTCTTATTTACTCATTACATTTTGCAGGATTACTCGTTTGATGGGTTCGGCTTCGCCGAACCTGTCCTTCTTTTCTTTTGACCGCCAGAGACTTTTCTTTTTTTGTGGTAGGAGCGACCGATAGGGAGCAACTATGTAGAAGAAAAGAAAAGGGGCTGTTCGGAAACATATATATAGAATCGCAAATATACCAGAGTGAGAATAAGATATGAACCCTGCAGACAGGACAAATCTCATAGACGCCGTTTCGGCTGCATTGGCAAATAGCGGATTCTCTGTTTCGGAGCGATGCGACA
>JAQUQK010000068.1:0-4133 GCA_028716125.1 Thermoplasmatota archaeon
GCGCTTGCAACTTTGTTGATAAGGTCCGGCTGCCCTTCAGGCAATGCCAGGTTTGCTCTATCGGTGTTCTCCCCTTCATTTTCGGAAGTGAAGCCAGCGAATACTATTGCAACGTCCGACTTCTTTGCGGTCTCCGCCGCTTCGTCGGCGTTCGAGCCGTCTGAATAACATACCGTGATGCTGTTTCCAACACGATTCTTTATTCCCTGAAGTGGACTAACCATGTAGCTCGACCGGCTCTCCGTATATGGCGGAAGAATCGGGCCTATAACTGCAATCGACTTTAGGCTGCCTGCATCAAGCGGAAGCGCGTTGTTGTCATTTTTCAGAAGCACAGCTCCTTCCCTTTCAGCCCTTCTTGCTGTTGATATATGCTCCTCGCATTCTACCACGCTTTCGTTGAAAGGCGAAGGATTGTCGAAAAGCCCGAACTCGAATTTATGTCTCAGTATCCTCCGCACGGCATCATTTATTTTTTCAACTGGAACGAGGCCTGCGTTTGCATCGATTTCAAGCAAGGGCCCATAAAGCGCAGGATATGGCATTTCAACATCCAATCCGGCATCCAGCACTTCCCTGTCTGTTGGCTGGCCCGGAAGCGCAGTAAGATTCGAGAAAAAGTCTGCAGGAAGTACGTGTTCTTCAGCCATGAACAGCATCGTTGGCGTTGTCGCGCTCCAATCCGATACGACGAAGCCGTCGAATCCCCATTCTTCTTTCAATATTTCCCTGAGCAGATGATAGTTCGCGCTGCAATATACTCCGTTAACCCGATTGTATGCGCTCATGACTGAGGCGACGCCGGCGTCAACGCATGCCTTGAAATGCGGAAGATAAATCTCCCTGAGTGTCCTTTCGTCTATCACCGCATTGTTGATTTTGGCGGTGTTCTCAATGTTATTCACCGCGAAGTGCTTTGCGCATGCCATCGCCTTCTGGCTCTGCACCCCTACGACGAATGCCGCACCCATTTCTCCTATGAGGTACGAATCCTCGCTGTAAGTTTCCTTTGACCTGCCCCATAGCGGATTCCTTATGATGTTTATGCAGGGTGCAAGCATGCAGTTCTCGCCCTTGGCGCGTGTCTCCCTTCCAATTGCCTCGCCTACCATTTGTTCAAGTTCGGGGTCCCATGTACTTCCCCTGACCATCGAAACCGGGAAAAGCGTTGCGTTCCCGCATCTTTTCACGCCTTCCGGCCCGTCTGCGAATTTGAATCCTGGAATGCCGAGATTTGTGTTGTCGTTGGTGTAATAGCCGTCGCCACTGAATGTTCCGCGCATCTGCTCCATTTTTTCTTCAAGCGTCATTCTTGAAAGAAGATCCTCAACGCGCGCCTCTATGGGCGCATTCGGGTCCTTGTATATTGGAGTGTCCCCTGCCGCAGGTTCTGTTGGCAGCTCGCTTAAAACGCCAAGAGCATTATCTGTCTGCAGCGCATCTTTCGCTTCGATGCTGCTTGCGCATATCGAAAAATCCGCTCCAATCATCAGGAATACTGCCACAGTCGCCATCACAATCATGAATTTTCTGTTCATTTTTTTCACCTTATAATTTTTGAACCACAAAGTCGCTGAACTTGCTGAATCCCATTTGGTGGTTCGCCTGCCAGAAAATCGTGTTGTCGGTGCATGAATTTGCGCAGTAGAAAAGCCCGACGTTCTCCGACTGCCCTGTGGAGGAAAGCGTCGCTGATGCCACATCAGACCATTTCGCTCCATCGGTTGAATAATATCCTTTGAACTCTGTTCCGCTCTTTACCAGCTTGAGCCACATCGGGAGCGCAACAGTGCTCGTCTTCGCGTTGCTGTCTATGTAGCCGTCGTCATTTGAATCCCAAAGCAGGCACGCATTGGCTCCCGCCGATGGATTCTGCGCGCACAATATGACATAACCCTGGCCTTTGGCAGCCGCTTTGGAAATATCATTTTTCACCATTATGCCGCCCTTGGAGCATGCACCGGCGGCGTCTATGCTGTTTACCTTCACGCAAATCTCGAAATTGCCGTTTGCGGTGATATATGCAGCGCCATACTCGTCGGCCATCGGCAGACAGTAATCCTGAATCTTGACGCTTGCAGGTATTTGTCCTCCATAACCTTCGGTGCCATCATATACGTCAACGCCGCCGGCATATACCTGCATCATCCCTTCTTTTATCTCGAACTTCGTCCCGTCCTCATTGTCGCAGTCGGCGGTTTTCCAAGCAGCATTCATTGCGCTTCCATTAAAATTGTCGCTGAAAATCACATTCTCGGCTTGCACGATTCCGCTTGCGTTTCCGCCATTGGATGCAGTCTGGCTTTCCCCTGCTTCTGTTGTTCCAGCACCATCTTCAGATTGCGCCGCCTCGCTGCCATTCTCGCTTCCGGTGCATCCGGAGAACATCGCTCCAAGCATCAGGCCCACCATAAGAAATGCCGCCAACAGTCCAATCCTCATTTAGACACCCCGCACAGCCAAAACCACGCGTCAGGAAAATTGCATCATTCGCTCGCGTTTTGACAAGTATGTAGTATATTGCTGGCTTATAATGGCATCGGCATGGTGCCAATGGAAACGTTCATATTTAAAAGAAGTCGAATTTAGATCAAGATGCGGAAAATTGTTCCGCTGCCTTTGCTTCTTCCCGTCTCCAGACAAAAATAGTTATTGGGAGAATTTTATATAAGACGTTTGACATATGTATTATAGAATTCAAAATGGGCCAGGAAATTGCGCGGGCGGCAGCCGACAATTGAGCGTGGGATTGTTTCGCCGTTCGTTTAACAAGTCGCGAAGCGCCAGTTTATTGAAAGCAGGCAGCCAGAACGCATCGTGAGTTTCTTGGAAAATGGCACGGGGTTGTTCAGAGTGGCAGAAAAGAGGGCAAAGGAAATTGCGAAATTCCCGCTGGGGGTTTTTACAAAGGGCAAAAGGACATTCCGGTTTTACACCATCCTGCGCAAAGGAGAAACCTTGCTGAAAATGGAATCTAGCCTGAACGGAATCAATTTTCGTTCATATCCGCGCAATGCGGAAATAATTGGCGAGAACGGAAAAGAGAACATCAGCAAATGCAAGGACTTGAAAATATCGGAAATTGATGGAAAATATGTTTTGACATATCTTGCTTCTTCGGAAAAGGGAACGATTTTATGCACAGCCGTTTCTAAAGATGGCATACATTGGGAGAAACTCGGCGCCAAGCCAAGTAAGCCAATTTCTGCACACGTGCCTCCAGCTCCCGCCTTGAAAAAAAGCGCCGAAAATCCGATACTCAAGCCGGATGCGCGGCATGCATGGGAATCAAGATATGTTTTCAATCCCGCAGCAATCCACGAAGGTGGAAAAACGCACCTTGTCTATAGAGCAATAGGTGAAAACGACGTCTCTGTATTCGGCTACGCATCGAGTACTGATGGAATCCATTTCGAAGAGCGGCTCGAAAAACCAATTTACGTTCCGACCCAACCTTTCGAAACTGGCGGCAACATTTATTCCTGCCACGCCGAATTCATGTCTGGAGGCGGCTACGGAGGATGCGAGGACCCAAGGATAACCAAGATAGGCGACAGGATTTACATGACATACGTCGCATTTGACGGGAGCAATCCGCCGAGAGTGGCCTTGACCTCGATAAAGGTTGACGATTTCCTAAGCAAAAAATGGAATTGGAAAAAGCCGGTGCTAATATCCCCTCCAGGGACGGTAGACAAGAACGCCTGCATTTTCCCGGAGAAAATAAAAGACAAGTACGTGGTTTTCCACAGGATATTCCCCAACATCCTGATAGATTTCGTTGACGACCTGGAATTTGACGGGAATCGGTACCTTAAGGGCGAATATGCCATAAAGCCGACGGAAAACGGCTGGGACAGTAGGAAGATAGGCGTTGGCCCGCCGCCAATCAAAACAAAGGACGGATGGCTGGTGATATACCAGGCGGTCGGCGACAAGGATCCGCACTACAGGTACAAAATCGGGGCGATGCTTTTGGATGCGAGGGATCCGACGAAGGTGCTGTTCAGGACCAAGGAGCCAATATTGGAGCCAAGCGAACGGTACGAGATGGAAGGTTTCAAGCCGGGCGTGACTTATCCTTGCGGTGCCGTCGTCATAGGCGGTGATTTGCACGTTTATTACGGCAGCGC
>JAQUQK010000068.1:4233-9070 GCA_028716125.1 Thermoplasmatota archaeon
CACCAGGCCACTTTCTTCAACTCCAAGGCGATGGCGCTTTTCCCTGAGCGGATCGGCGGCAAAATAGCGGCAATCCTCACGGTAAACACAGACCAGCCCCCGTCCGAAATAGCGATAGCATTCTTTGACAACGAGTCGCAGATCTGGTCGAAGGAATACTGGGATAAATGGATTTACAACCTCGAACTCCACTCATTGCCGCTTCGAAGGACGTCGGGCAATCAGATAGAGGTGGGAGCGCCCCCAATAAAGACAAAATACGGGTGGCTCATAATTTACTGCAACATAAGGAATTACTTCTCGCCGCGCAAAATGTTTGGAATAGACGCCGCCCTGCTGGATCTGGACAACCCGATGAAGGTGATAGCCAGGACCAACGAGCCGATACTCGTCCCGGAAAAATATTACGAGCGCTGCGGGAACGTGCCGGACGTGATTTTTCCAAGCGGGGCGCTTTTAAAGAACAAGGAACTCCAAATATATTACGGAGCCGCCGACACAACGTGCTGCATCGCAACGCTTGACCTTGAAGACCTGATAGCCGAGATGCTGCCGCAAAAGCAGATTTCGAAGTTCGTTGTTCCTTCCGCGATAAAACTTGAGCGGTTTGAAGGCAACCCGATAGTCAAGCCGATCCTAGAGCACCCCTGGGAATCCAAGTACACTTTCAACCCCGCCGCAATTTACGAAGGCGGAAAGGTTCACGTTCTTTACAGGGCCATGGGCCATGACGAGACATCCGTCCTGGGCTATACGTCAAGCGAGGACGGCCTGCATTTTGGCGAGAGGCTTCCGGAACCGGTATACGTTCCGAGAGAAGATTTCGAGAAAAAGGTGCGGCCCGGTTTCTCTGGCTGCGAGGACGCAAGGCTCACGAAAATCGGGGACGAGATTTACATGTGCTACACGGCATTCAACGCGGAAGCGCCGCCGCGTGTCGCACTCACATCCATTCCGGTTGACGACTTCTTGAACAAGAGATGGAACTGGAAGAAGCCCGTGCTGATATCCCCGCCTGGCGTCCACGACAAGAATGCGTGCATATTTCCGGAAAAGATTCACGGCCAATATGCTTTTTTCCACAGGATAAAGAACAGCATATGGATAGACTTCGTTGACAACCTGGGCTTCGACGGGGAAAAGAAATGGCTCGGCGGCGACATACTGTTCGGGCCGAGGGAAGACAATTGGGACAGCCTGAAGATTGGGATAGCGGGGCCGCCGATAAAAGTGGACGGCGAGTGGCTTTTGATATATCACGGACTTTCGACGCAGGACAACAAATATCGTTTGGGCGCCGCAATGCTAGACCTGGAAAACCCGAGGATAGTCACGGCGAGGCTGGACTCCCCAATACTCGAATCCGACCCGAGATACAACGTGACGAATTCATTCAGGCCCGGCACGGTTTTTGCCTGCGGATCAGTAGTTGTTAGAGACCGCCTGTTCGTTTATTATGGCGAGGGCGACCAGGTCACCTGCGCCGCCTCCGTAAAGCTGAAGGCGCTCCTGGACGAGCTATACAGCATCAAGATGTCGATGTAAAATTACTCCTCTTCCCTTTTCACTTTCCCAAGCCGTACATCGTAGCGCTTTTCTTTTTCCGCGAATTTCGTTATTTCCCCGAGAAGTTTTTCGTCCCAGTCCGTCGGCGCTTTTTCCAAAATTATCTTTGAAAGCGCCCTCGTGTCAAGCGAGGATATCTCGTCCCACTTTCCCGAGCATTTCAAGATTTTTTCAAGTGCTTCCCTTTTTTCTTCGCCTGCCGCAGGGAAGATTACGCCGGTGCGCTCGCTGACCGTAACTTTTCTGTCTTTTCCGTAAATTGCGTCCAGCCCTTTTGCGTGCGCGAATTCCACAATGGCGCTTTTCAGCGCCTCTATCTGTTCTTCTAATTCTTTTTCTTTTGATTTTGCCTGCGCATATTTTTCGACAAGCCGCACGCCGTCGTCGTTTGAGAATTCGTGCAAGGTCATCTGCTGCGTCTGTGTGAGGTGCCTGCGCTTTGGGCAGAATTCCTGGTATTCGCACCAGTTGCAAAGCGCGCTTTCTTTTGCAGGGAAATTGTCAAGCGCGGTCGCCTTCTCTATATTATCTATAAGAGATATTGTTTCCTTTTTCAGCTCGTCAATCTGCTCTTTTGTCCGTTTCGACCTGATTTCCTTGTCGTGCCTCAGGTAGTGCCAGACCAATTCCACGCTTTTCGCATCGCGGAAATTCTTCTCGACGCCAATCTGGTAAAGCGCAAGCTGCCTGTCCGCATCAAAATGGTCGGTTTCGGGCAAAAACGCCGAAGTCTTGTAGTCGTGAATCTCGTAGCGCCCGTCCTCCCGTTCGGCAAGGCGGTCTATGTAGCCGCGCATCACATATTTTCCCGAGCTGTCCAGGTCTATCGTTATCAGACGCTCCAATCCCAGCGTTCTTTCATTGAACGGATAATATCTTTTGTAATAATCGGAAACGCATTTCTTTCCGACGCGGTAATAGTCCTTCGCCGAGAATTCCTTGTTCACCACTTCGACGGCATCGCTCCAGCACCCTTCCCATTTCGCGTCGTAGAATGCCAGCACGTCTTCAAGCGGAAGCGCAATCTGCATGCCCGCATATTTGTAAAGATGCTCCAGCGCCTCGTGAACCCGACAGCCGAGAAACGCCTCGATTGTCTCCATCTCCTCTTCCGGCTTTATCTTTTCCACATACCTGAACTTGTACTGGCGCGGGCAATTCTCATAGCACCCTAAGCGAGAATGGGAATAAATGGGCATCTGAACAGTTTAGAATTGGTTGAATGGGGAAAAGGATTTTGGGCGGGTCTTTCACTTCTTCTTTCTTTGTGATATCGAGACTAAAAGCATCGAGGCGCAAATTCCCGCCAGCGCCAATGCCACGTCGAACCCCGGAATTCCAAGAAAACCATTAGATTTCCCTATGTTGGTTGTTATCTCGCTTCTCCCTTCGCCAATTTCAATCGACACTTTTCCATCTTCAACATTCGCGCCTACTGGATTCCCATTCAGGTCAATTTTCGGACTGGTGCCTTCCTTTACAATTAACATCACATTGCCGGGCTTGTCAGAGGTCAATATGTATTTTCCTTTGCTTGGTTCTTCACAGTGGGTGCCGATATTGGTGAATAATATCTTCCCGCTCCCCGCGTCTATTCTTGCCAAGTCTTCGAAGCAATACGAAACCGCAGTTATGAACTGCCCCGCGTTCATCGCAAGGTGCGGGGCGCTCGCATATCTTGTGTAAACTGGGTTCTTGTACTCGTAATTGAATGCAGTATCTCCGGTTTGCGTGTTTATTATTTCCTGGGTATCGCCGTATTTCAGCTGGTTTTTGGCGTCAATGTTCAGGATCTTAATCGCAGTGTCTCTGTAATCATATCTAAGCAAGCCCTCGGCGAGAAACGCGTCTGCGACCATCCAGTTTGGCCCGCGCCAGTAATCATCTGGATTGTAGCGAAGGTCATCAGTGGCGACAGTGGCCAGGCCGAATTCTGTCACGAATAGCGGGCTATCTATCTGTGCAATCATTTTCTTCGCCTGGTTGTCATCTGCTACTTCGAACCAAAGCGCCGCAAAAGCATCGCTTGTCTTTGTAGTTATCTGGGCATCCATCGCATTCAGCGGGAAGAACCAGCCCTGTTCCTCGTTCCACATCTTGGAGATCATTGCGCTTCGAGTCGATTCTGCCGCGTCGTTCCATTTTTTCGACTTTTCGTCGTTGCCGAGCGCTTTTTCGATCAATGCCATGTGCTTTTCGTAGTCATAGAAGCATGCGGTCATGTGGACGCTTTTCATTGGCATGAATCCATCGTATATCGGGCTGTTATCCATTCCAGACTCGTCCCATCTTCCTGCTTGGAATAATCCGTCAGACTGTATCCTGTTAGCAACCATCCAGTCGTAGTATTTTTCTAGTTTTACTATGCGTGCCTTAAGCCACTCTATGTCGCCTGAAGAGGCGAAAGCATCCCACGCCAGTCTTGCGACCAGTGCCGGTTGTGTTATGTCGGAACTGTCGTAGTGCGGTATGAACCCGTTGTCCTGCTCTTTGACGTCCAGAAGGAACTCGGCCTGCCGCTTTGCCGTGCCCGGGTCATTTAGCGAGAATGGCCATCCGGCAAAGCACACATCCCACAGCCAGACGTCCCTGAAGTGGGTAGGACTGGCGTAAATAAGTCCGGATTCATTCCTGTTTGCTTCCAGAGTATACCATGAGTAATACCATGCTTTTGCAATGTCGCGCCCGACTCCGGTTGGAGGCAGGGGGACAGTCTTCAGCCAGTCGTTCCATTTTTGCCTCACTTCCCACACGCTTCCTTTGAATGAGTTAATCGCCGCGAAAGCCTCGTTTTCGCTCTTTCCAAAGCCCTGGATCAGATATAGCGTCTTTTCCTCGCCCGCGTTAAGCGTGATCACGTCCGTACCCAAACCCGTCGTTACTGGCAGAATTGAAGTGGAGGGGTAAGTCGTCGCCGAGGAAGAGTTGTCGAATTGACCATTTTGGAAAGTCATCGGAAGAATGCTGGCAGTGTGGCTGCTGCTGCGCAAGGAAAGTTTGCTTGCCACGAAAAATCCGCCGTTGATGTTCAATATCGCGTCCTTGTCTTGAACGTATTTCTGCTCATAGCCAGGGAAATCCGTTGAGCCGGTTTTCTGGCAGATGCCCAGTTTGATGGAATGTGGACTGGAATCCTTGTTTGAAACATTGTACTCTATTGCGAGCATCCTTTGTTCTGTGCTGAATGCCGTTGCATGGATAGACATGTAATCGAAGACATCGAACTCTATTTCGCTTGTTCCAAAATGCCCAAATGATTTGAAAGATGCGC
>JAQUQK010000069.1 GCA_028716125.1 Thermoplasmatota archaeon
GGAACGCAGAGTGTCTTTATTGGGATTTTTTTCAGCAATTTAACCGCAAGTTTTGCAGGGCCGAATGTGGTAAGGTCGCCTGCAAGAACGAAAATGTCGGGCTTGTGCTCTTTCATCGCATAAAGCAGTGAATCGATGCGCTCCTCTTTCCCGTGGATGTCGCCTGCGGCTAGGATTTTCATAATTTGTAATCGGAAGCATAGAAATTAAATTAGCGATAAAATTGAACGAGCTCGCCGAGGGCGAGGCGTAAAATCGAACGGATGACAATGGAAATGTCATACCGATAATAAGTCAGTGAGGGTTTACGCCGAGGGGGAGATTTGAACTCCCGAGACGCTGACGCGCCACAAGCTTACAAGCCTGCCCCTGCGAACAGGAGAAGTTTCCAGGCTTGCGCCTTTCCGGGCTGGGCCACCTCGGCATTGTTTTTGCAGGCGGCCCTGCCTCCCTGGGTTTGCAACCCCGGAGGTCTGGGCCACCTCGGCATTGTTTTTAAATTCTAAATTTACGAAGAAGTCAGGGTTCCAGCAATTTCTCTTTTACCGACTTCGCGATTTTGCCGGCACCCGTATCGATTTTCTTTTTAATAGCCTGCGCCTCTGTTTCGGCTGCTTTTCTTATTTTTTCTGCCTCCTTTTCGGCGGCCGATTTCGCATCTGCAATGATTTTTTCGCGGTTTTTCGCGGATTTGAGTTTGGACGATTCCGCCCGGCTGTCGGATTTTTCTTTTGTGTCATCTATGATTTTTACCGCATTTTTCTTTGCATCGGCAACTATTGATTCCGCTTCGATTTCTATCTTTTTTATCTTCTCTATTTCGTTTACCATTTTTATCGCCTGTAAGTGCTTGGCAAAAAGAGCATCAGGGGTGCGTATATCTCAAGTCTTCCTATCCACATACCAATGGAAAGAATGAATTTACCCGCATTTGTGAGGTCAGCGTAATTCGCCATTGGACCAATTGAGCCGAATCCCGGCCCTACGCCACCCATTGTCGTGGCAACCGCCGACGCGGCAACGAATATCCCGTCCTTTATTCCTCCGAACAACAGCATTAGTACCGTAGATCCCAAGAATATTGCGATGTAAAGGAAGAAGAACGCGCAGATGCCGTTGACGATCTCGTTGGGAATCGTGGCTTTTCCAAAAGTCATTGGAATGACTGCTTTTGGCGAGAGCGCCTTTCGCATCTCGCGGTGCGCCGCCTTTAGAAGCACGATTATCCTGCCCATTTTTATCGCTCCTGCGGTAGAGCCCATGCAGCCGCCGATGAAAAGAAGAACGAACAAAACGAACCTCGATGCATCGGGCCAGTATGCAAAGTCTGCGTTTGCAAAACCGGTTGTGGTGTGCAATGAAACTGCGTTGAATGACGCATATCTTATACAATCCCCAATGCTCTTGTAAGTTCCAGTCGCCCACAGGTTTATTGATATGAACGCGGTTGCAATGGCAAGGGACAACACGAATACGCGAAATTCCTCGTCCCTGAAGTACGGCTTGAAGCCTTGTTTTATCTTATAGTGCAGGACGAAATTGGTTGCGCCAAGAACCATGAAAATAATTATTATTATCTCGACAATTGGGTCGTTGAACGCGGCAATTGATGCATTCCTTGTGCCGAATCCCGCAGTAGCAATTGTTGCAAATGAATGGCAGATTGATTCGAATATCGCGTCATCCACTGGCATTTTGTGGCGGAAAATGAATGTTATGGAAAGCAAAACGATCTCCACAAAAGTCAACAGCGCATAAATGTTCCATAGCGAAGTCGCGGTTTCCCTAAGCTTTGGGCGAAGTTTTACTATCTCATGGCCCGAAGTTTCGGCCTTGTACAAGTTTGCGCCTCCGGCCCCGACTATCCTGGAAAGAACCACTATCGCAAGCGCCACTATTCCCAGTCCGCCGATCCAGTTTGTGGTCGCCCGCCACATCAGTATCGATTTTGGAAGGATTTCAAGGTCGCGCACTATGCTAGCTCCGCACGTGGCAAATCCAGACATCGACTCGAAGAAAGCATCGAACGGGTTCGGAATCGTCCTGCTGAGCAAATACGGCAGGGAACTTAGCGCGACTATGATGAACCACCCAACGCCTACTGTGAAAAACGCCTCTTTGTTCGTAGGCTCATCTGAATCTGATGCAAGAACCTGCAGGAATACTCCAAGTATGCCGGTTATGCTGAAAGGAATTAGGAAAGGCGAAATTGCGATGCTGAATGATTTTATGCTGAGCCCAAGGCCGCCGCCTCCGTCCCTATACCAGAAATATGCGCCCGTAATTATTGGGATTAAGAACGAAAAGCCGAAGAACAGCAGCAGCGTCCCAAGCAAGCTCATGATTGATTTTGCCTTCATCTTGGCACCCGCTTAATCTCCCGAAACAAGCATTCTTTCGACTTCGGGGATGACGTCAGTTCTAGCAAATATGATTATCTTGTCGCCGGGATAAATTATGTCGTTTCCATGCGGTACAATTATCTGTTCGCCGCGTATGACTGCCGCGATCCAGGCGTGTTCCGGCAGTTTTGTCTTCTTTATCGGCTTGTTGGAAATGGATGCACCCTCTTTTACGTTTATCTCAAGCGCTTCCGCCATTCCTTCGTAAAGCATCGCTAGCCCGGATACTTGGGTGCGCCTCGTATGCTGCAGTATAGCGCTCGCGGCCACAAGCCTCGGGCATATTGCAAGGCGTATTCCCAGCGATTCGACTGTCTTTTCCAGAGAAGGCTGATTTATGAGGGCGATCGTCCTCTGCACGCCCATTTCCTTTGCAATAAGGCAGCCGAGTATGTTGTACTCTTCCTTGGATCCCGCGCCTATGAATATGTCGTATGAGCCGGTTTCCTGCTGGCGCATGAGGTCTATGTCTGTGGCATCTCCGCAAATCACCGACGTCTTCCTGAGCTTTTTTGCGACGGCTTCTGCTTCGTCCTGTGACGGCTCTATGAGAGTGACTTGAAGCCTGCCCTCAAGTATCTGGGCCAATTGCAGCCCGACATTGGTGGCGCCCGCGATCATAACCTTCTTGGGATGGAAAGTTGGAGTTACCGTCCTTGCGGAGCCGAATATCGATTCCAGCTCAGGGAACGTTTTTTGGTTCGTATATATTATGACGGCGTCGTCGCCCATCATCAGGATCTCATCGCCCTGGGGTATTATTATTTCGCCTGCGCGGTATATTGAGATTATGTTGCAGCCTTCCGGAAGCGCCACGTCCTTTAGCATTTTTCCGTCTATTGCAGAGCCTTGAATAACCCTGACGGTTGCGAGATTCACTTTGCCTTTCGCAAAAACGTCTATGTCGGTAAGATTGTATATTGAAAGTATCCTTGATATTTTCATGGCTGCGACAAGCTCTGGGCAAACTGCTATATCTATGCCTATGTTCGAGAATCGGGTGGAGGACGGCTCGTTCAGGTATTCCTGGCCGCTTATGCGCGCTATTGTCCTTGTTTTAACCGATCCGGTATGTTTTGCAAGGGCGCACGAAAGCATGTTGATCTCGCTGTCGCCTGTTGCGCCTATGAAAAGGTCGGCAGTATCGACGTTTGCCTCTTTCAGTATTGAGGGGTCCGCGCAGTTGCCCTTGAGCACCAGAACGTCTAGGTTTTGCGCCCTTTGGCAGGCATTGGAATCTGGGTCTATCATGACTATGTCGTTGCCCTCGGAACGCAAGGCTTTTGCCACATTTATGCCAACGTCGCCCGCGCCGCCGATTATTACGTGCATGACCCGCAAATCGCGTATTTTTATATTAATTGTTGCTGACAGGTAATTAATGAGAATTGCCAGCCCAAAATGTATATATATCGTATCTCTGATAACGTGTCAGAACTTTATAACTGGTGAACTGGATGGGCGATGAAATAAATCCAAATGACAAGCTTCGCATGGTTCTCGACTACATGCCTTGCGCTCCCTGCAAGGAGATTCCATCTGAGGATCAGAAATACCTTTGCACGATATGCAAGAGGCTTAACAGGACTGTCGCTAGGAAGTGCGCCTATGCGATGGAAACGGCAGAGCCTGCCCCGGCCCCTAGCGTTCCAGGCATAATAATTCAGGGCGAAAAAGTCCTGCTCACAAAGGAAGAATGGGACAGGATAACATCCATGTTAGGAAGCAAGCCCCCTTGTGATGAGGACAAGCAGTCCGGAAGAATCTGCATAAGCAGGACGCAGTGGGACGAGATACTCGATAAGATCGAACAGAAATGGCAGCCAAGCCAGAGCGGATTCAAGATACAGGACGAAGAGCCAGATATCAAGTTTTCAGATGAAGCGTCTCCAAACAGTTCATCACAAGATTGGGAAGACATAGAGGTTGTTGTTGGCCAGCCAAAATCATCAAACTACTTTGAACCGATCCAGGAAGTTTGCGCCGAAGAAATAAAAACGGATCAGAACTGGACGGAAGTGATCCCCGAAGACGAAAGCAAGCCAAAAAAATATATGACGGGCGTAAAGGTTTTCCCTGCAGGCCCCAATGTCGAGCAGGAGATACGCAAGTGGGCGGAAGAGCACGGCGCAGTCGTAAAGAGCAAGATCCCCATAAACATAAGGCAAAGACAAAATTAATCCAAATTTCAAGTTAAAAAAATGGTGATGTCATGCAGAAGAAATCAAAAGTTTCATCATGGCCGAGCTGGGAAGAGGTTCCCGAAGATCAGAGTGCGCCAAACAAGGGCAAGGAAATCGAAGACGAGTTCACCGAGGAGAAATCCAGCTTTGAGCCAGCGGAAAAAGGGGAAGCCGCGGGCGGAGTAATGGTTGTCTATGATGCGCCAAGCGGCGAGGGAGGCTCGGTTATTGAGATAAACGCCCCTGCAACAATAGGCAAGATGAGAGTCGACATAGAGGTCGAGCAGACTGCGGCGGCGAAAGCCGGACTGATCATGACAATCATAGGCGCCTTCGTGGCAATCGGCGGCATATGCGCTGGCGTTTGGTATGGAACGGACCAGATGATGATCGCAGGGGTATACTACTGGAACCCACTTGGATTTGCACTCACGATGATACTGCTTGGCACCGGCTTCGTAATGCTGCTGATCGGCGTCGTACTGACATCTTATGGAAGGAAGATAAAACAGAAATCATAAGAAAAAATTCCTCTTTCTTCCGTTTCTCATCGTTTTCCGCTTTTGCTTTTTGTCTTTGCGCCATTGATTTTTCCAGCGGCGGCAAACGCGAGTATCGCAATCGCGACCGACGCTTCAAATCCAGGCAGGCCGAGAAAACCCCTGCCTTGCTTTCCGTCGGGCGCATTTGTGCCATTCTGCTGAGGCGTGTAATTCATTATCGTCGTTCCGCCGATCGCATTTATCATTATCTGGTATCCGCTATAAGTCGGCGAATAGCTGGAGAGCCCATACGGATGGTCATTGTCCTCTATGGGGTTGGGAAGAACCGCGCCGACAAACGACACGTTTCCATCTCCCATCTTTATCCAGCCAAGCGTGGCGCTTTCTTCCCCGCCAGTGGTTCCGACAACCTTGCCGCCCTTTGAGGTCCATGAATCCGAGTTTACGCTCCATACCGGGCTTTCGTCGGACAGGATTGAAAAGCCAAGGGGCACTGGCTCATAAGTCTGCCTTGCCGTGCCGCGAACTTCTTTCACAAGCGCGTCGCTCCAATCCTGTATGTCTATATATCCTGCATAGAACGGGGATTCGGTTATGTCCGATTCAGATACTATTTCAAGCGCCGAAAGCATCGTGGTTGCGCCATCGGTCAGCACAAGGTTTCCGCCGTTCTCTACGTATTTCTTGACGGCTTCGACGTATTTTGCATCTTTGCCGGCGTCGCTCTCGATTATGACGAGGGATGTGTAATCCTCAATCTTTGCCTTGCCTGAAACTATGTCGGCATATTTTACCGGAACTATCGGCTGGGTGGCGAACGTTCCAAGATCCGCCATGAAGTCCGTCGGGCAGACGTCGTATGGAGTCGAGTTTTCAGCGCCAGAATCGCGCCCGGCAATTCTTGGGATTTCCAGATATGCCACTTTTCCGGGAAGCGAAACCCACGGCTTGGGGTCTGTCTGGGAGAGACATATCATGTTGTTTATTATCGTCCTGACCGACTGTACGTGCAGGTATTCGAGCGGGATTGTCCATACATTGTTTGGAGCCGTGTGGCTGAGCATCAGCTCATAGTCGAGGCCGGTGAGATTGAGGCCGTCGTGCAGCGTCAGCCAGTCTCCCATGAAACCCGAATCAGTGTATCCGAGCGCATCCCAGCAGGCGCCCCACATCGCGGGCTTGATTTCGGTTCCTGTAATGCTCTGCAATTGCTCAAGTGCGCTCCCGCTCAGGTTCTCGTAGAGCGCATTGTAGACTGTTTTTGCGCATTCGACCTGTTTGTACATCTCGCGGAACGTATATTCGCCTGCAGGCATCATTACGTCGACGAATGACTGTTTGAGCGTTGATACATATCCTGGATCCATTGCAAGCGCGGCATCAAGCGCGTCCACAAGCATCCCGTGGATGTCCGCGCCATAGTAGAATTTCTGTCCGCTGGCGACGCGGCCTGTGAGATTGGCGTACATTGAAATGGATTCGGGCTCGCTGAGCGGGGAATACGGACCGTATATCCATCCTACAACGGGCCATTCGCGGTTCAGGTCTACGCCGTTGTCGTTCCCCCTGTTATACATTGCTCCGCCTTGGCTTATGTCGCCTGCAATCCATCCATCGGGATTGAGGAAATTGAACAATATTACGGTATTGTCGAGTATTTTCATCATTGCCGGATCTGAAGTCAAGGCCCAGTCCTCGATTACGCGCATCTGCCCTTCCGCGCCTCCGCGCTCGTTTCCATGCGTCGAGCCGGAGAAGTATAGGAAGCGTCTCTGCTCGTATGGGGTCGCAGACTTCTCGTTTGTCACTTCAACCTGGTAAACCTCGTGCCCTCCGACTGATGTTCCCACTACGTTTACCTTCAGCCTGTCCGGAAACTTGCTTTCAAGATATGCGATTCCGCTCTGGAACTCGTTCCAGGTAACGAAGCCCACACATTCATACGGCTCCGGGAAAACGCGCCCCAGCGCAAGATATGCGGCATCGTTGTCGGCAACAGGAGTCGCGGCCGCAATTGGCGAAAAAGCAGGCAGCGCAAGCGCTACCAATACCACAGCGCAAAGAAATTTATTCATAAAAGAAGGTAAATATTGATTTTCAATATAAATCTTGTTTAAGCCAGGCTGCGAAAATCGCCATCTGGACTCAAATCTCAATCAGCCGGTATTTCCTGCTCCCAAGCCCCAGTTTTTCGGCGTATTCAAGCTGAACCCTGCCGTCGACTTTGTTCAATTCCTTGAAGATGTCTCGCCCCTCGCTTTTGCAGACAAGGTCATGGCACGCCTGGTCGATTGCAACAGGGTCGCGCGAAACGAGGATTCCGATGTCCTTTGCGACTTTTTCCATCTTTATCGGCATGCAGTCGCAGAATTTCGTGATATTTGAAACGACGTTCATGTATGCAGCATTTTTGCCGAAATTCAGAAGTGCGCCGTATGCAAATTCGACCATGCGCTCTTGAAGCGCCTCCGCGTCGGTCCACTCTACTGAAAGAGCGTGCTTTGGACAAAAGGCAACGCATTCGCCGCATCCGACGCATTTTTCCCTGTCGATTTCCGTGAACTTTCCGATTTTTATCGCACCAGCCGAGCAATACTTGGCGCAAATGCCGCAGACTACGCACTTCTGCGCATCCAGTTCAGGTTTGACAATGGAGTGCATCATCTGCTTTCCGCCGCGGCTTCCCATTCCCATTCCGATGTTTTTGAGCGCCCCGCCAAATCCCGTGTTTTCATGCCCCTTGAAATGCGAAAGAACGAAAAGCGACTGCGCGTCCTTGAATCCAAGACCGATTTTGACACTCTTGAAATGCTTGAGGTTTACTGGGACTTCGTAGAAATCGCGCCCGATAAGGCCGTCCGCGATAATCGTTGGCGCTCCCACGTTCTCAATGCCAAAGCCGTGCGCCTGGGCAAGTTCCAGATGGCAAACCGCATTCCAGCGCTTGCGGTGGTAAAGCGTGTTGCAGTCCGCAAGATACGGAGTTGCGCCGCCTTTTTTCAGGCAGGAAACGACTGCCTTTGCGTATTCTGGCCCAAGATATGTAACGTTCCCTTCTTCGCCAACGTGCAGCTTTACAGCGGTGTATCCTTTCGTGATTTTGCCAAAGCCCGCTTCTTCGCAGAGGCGCGAAATCGTCCCGCCGATTTCCTTTTTCGTCTTTGGCACCGGGGCAAACCACACGTCTGAGACCATATCCAAAGGTATGCCGAAATCCTAGATTATGTTTACGCAAAGCGGACAAAACCGCGCAAGTTAATATACATCAGAAGCAATATCCGAATACGGGATTGGATTTTATGGCAGACGATGAGAAAAAGCCGGAAAGCTCAAGCGGCGATGCAGACAAGGAGCTAAAGGAAGCGATGCGCGAACTCGGCGCTTCCATGGAAAAACTCGGCAGGGAGCTTGGGCGCGCTGGCGAGCGCATAGGCAAGGAGGTTTCGGAAAGCGTTGAAAAAACAATAAAGAAAAGCGCCGAGACTTCAAGCGGAATGAGAAAGGCAGGATACGTATTCGCGATAATCTGGGGCGTGGCATGGCTTGCGGTTTTCAACATCATACAGGACTTTCACCTCGTTTTCATAAAGCCGTCTTTTGCGACCTGGCTTCCCGTTGCAAATTCCATGATTGCCGCGTCAATCGCCTGCTATGCAGTGATGCTTGCCTACGACTCGCCCTGGTTTCGGATGCTTATGGAAATGATGACAAGCATTTTCGGGTTTGCCGCAGTCTACTGGCTGCTGAACATATATCCTCTGGACTTTGGCGCCATCGCCGGCCTCGGCTGGATCGACATACTTGTGAAAATCGGGCTTGTGTTCGCGATGGTGGGCCTTGGAATCGCGATAGTGGTGAACTTCATCA
>JAQUQK010000070.1 GCA_028716125.1 Thermoplasmatota archaeon
TTAGAGGATGCCATTCATGAAATGTTTTATAAAAATAAAAGAGAGCCGTTGGGTGGAAGGTAGCACTACTGAAATGATACACAAAGATGATATGGGAAGGTTGTTTGTTGGGCCGCCATTAAACAGCACCAATGTAAAAACAATTGTTGTCGAGATTGGCGACGGAAAGCCGAAAGATGGATATCTGCGCATATTGGACGTTGTTGGATACATCTATTAAAAACATGAATAACGAAAAATGGAAAAAAGATTTCACTTCTTCCCTTCTGAACTCCTTTTCATCTCGTCCTTTATTATTTCCGAGAGGCGCTTTATTCCCTCGATGATTTCCTCGTCAGACGAGTACGTGAAGTTGATGCGCATCGAGCGCGTGTCGTCGCCGTCCGGGTAGAATGCGTCCCCGATGACGTATGCGACTTTTTTTTCAATCGAGTGCGCAAACATCCTTCTTGTGTCAGTGCCTTCAGGCAGGGTGACCCATAGGAACATTCCGCCTTTTGGAACCGTCCAGGTGACGCCCTTCGGGAAATTCTTTTGCATTTCCTGAACCATAATGTCGCGCTTGCGCTTGTAGAGTTTTCTGATGCTTTTTATCTGTTCGTCTATGTAGCCGCCGCGCAAGTATTCGTATGCGACGTGCTGGGCGAATACGTTGGTGCAAAGGTCGGTGGACTGCTTGAGCATCACGAAGCGATCCAGGATTTTCTTTGGCGCGATTATCCAGCCGATTCGGAATCCGGGCGCAAGCACCTTTGAGAAAGTGCCGAGGTAAATTACCCTCCCGCCCTTGTCGAAAGACTTTATCGGCGGAAGCGGCTCGCCCTCGAAGGTTATCTCGCTGTATGGGTCGTCCTCGACTATTATCGTGTCATATTCTTCCGCAACCTTGATGATTTCCTTGCGCTGGGCAAGCGACATTGTCTGGCCTGAGGGATTGTGGCAGCTTGAAACCACGTAGATAAACTTCGGCTTTATTCCAAGCGCCTTTAGCTCCTCAAGCTTGCTCTTGAGGCCGTCCATGTTGAATCCTTCGTCCGTGACCTGAACCTGGGCGCATTTGCCCCGGTAGGCGTGGAAAGACTGGATTGCGCCAAGATAGCTTGGGACTCCGGCAACGTAAAAGTCTCCGCAGTCGAGGAAAGTGTATCCGACAAAAGACAATGCCTGTTGGGAGCCGCTTGTTATCATCATGTCGTCCTCGGTGCACTGAATTCCCTTTTTGCCCATTCGCGCCACAATCTCTTTCCTTAGTTGCGGTAGGCCCTCTGTGGTGCCATATTGGAGCGCGCCGATTATATTGCCCTTGAAGACGTTGTCTATGCATTTCTTTATGACTTCGATAGGGAACGCCTCGGGGTTTGGCAACCCTCCGCCAAAGGATATCAGGCCGGGGATGTTCCCCATCTTCAGAAGCTCCCTTATTTCGGACGCCTTCAGGCCTTTCGAGCGCTCTGAGAAAAGTTCGCTGTAGTTTTCCACCATCTGCACCCGCAGCCTAAATCGTATTGCGGATATTAAGCCTTGGATTTTTCGGCATTTGCCTAACTATTTTATAATCCAGATGCGGATTTTCCAATATGCAGGTCATCGAGTTTCAAATACGCACCAGGCAGCACAACGAAATGATTGACATAACGGCGGAAGTGGAAAGCATTGTGGAAAAGTCTGGCACCGCAAACGGCATTTGCCTCGTATTCTGCCCGCACACCACTGCAGGACTTACGATAAACGAGAATGCCGACCCTTCGGTAAGGCGCGACATTCTGACGGAACTTTCCAAAATTGTGCCGGAAAACGACCCGGATTATTCGCATTCGGAAGGCAATTCGGCGGCGCATGTCAAGGCGTCATTGATTAGTTCGAGCGTCCAGATTATAATCGAAAACGGGCGCCTTCTGCTTGGAACGTGGCAGGGCATCTATTTCTGCGAGTTCGACGGGCCAAGGGAAAGGAAAATACTAATGAAAATAATCGAAGGTTAGGCAGTTTTCACTTTTTGCAGAATTCTCCCACATATTCAGAAACAAATGCTTTTGCTTTTTCCAAAGATTTCAATGCAATTCCCGGCGCCCCGCACATTATGAAAACCGCTTCCCTCGTGGATTCGGTGATTTTGGTGCTGTCGGAATCTCGGTATGGGTAAACGGCTATTGGTTCAGGTGCGCCTGAGTCTTCAATGACGGGTTCGTTTCCATCCAGCAAAATTGGCGTTTGCATTCCTATTCCAATGAATTTCTCACCTGGCTTTGCGAAGCGCAGGCGCAAAGTTCCTTTTAACTTTAATGTGTCAAATGCCGCAACTGAGATGTGACTTTTCGCGGATGCAAGATTGTATGCGTCCACGACCGTGTTGATGCGCGGAAGTTCCTTGCCCTGCAAAATCCTTCGGATGAGCGCTTCTGCCGCGGGCCTTGTCTTGGTTGGGTCTATTCCTATGCTCCAGAAGAAGTCGCGGTATGCTCGAAATACTGGCGCATCTTTTACGGTTTCTATGGAATATGAGTTGCGGATTTCCGCACAGAGCTGTGCCTTGAATTCTTCTAGCGCAGGGCTGGACTGCAGCGCAATCACTGGCATAGTGGTTTCAATCAATGCAAGATCTGGAAATTTATCAATTACGTCTCTTGCTATTTCCACCAGAATACCTCTCTAAGCACGCTTTTGTTGTCCATTTCGACTATGCGCTTCCTGATATACATTATGCAGGCAACTGAAAACGCGATTGCCAAAAACAGAGAGAACAGCGCGCCAAAAATATCAACCGACACTATGAAGTTGTATGCGCCATGCATTCCGACCGCGACGAGATAATAAGGCAAGGCGCTTGAGAGCGGCCTCCTTTTGAGGATTGCCATGGATATTCCATACCCCGTCATCGCAGTGGCGCTTGCGTGCAAGAGCATGGAAGCCACCGATCTCACCATCACCGTAGTTGCAAACTGAGCAACGTTCCCGGAAGCGGCGGCATCCCACTCATAAAGAAGATTTTCGGTTGCCGCGAAGCCAAGCCCGCATATTGCACCGTATATCAGGCCGTCTTCCGGCTCGCTTATTGCCCGGCCGACGTATCTAATGCCGAGCGGCTTTGCGAATTCCTCGGCGAGAGGCGCAAGAAGCACGGACACGCCAAGCGTAGCGTCCCACGGGAATGCCCTGCTGAACGGGACCTGGAAAAGCATTTCGAGGAAAATAGACACTGCTATTGCTATTGTTGCCCCCCAGAGAAAAACCGCAAAAATACCGCCCCACGGCTCGCGGTTGTATTTTTCGGTGTTCCTTATCCATACGACGTAGGCAACCGCCGGTAAGAATGCAATTAAGGCAAGAATCACAATGCCAAGATTTCCAAGCATGAAGTGTAATTTGAAGTGCGCTTTAATTGGTTGCGCCTAAAAAAGGGTTTGTTTGTGGAGACACCCACCTCTCTTGCCACCGATGTCTCCACGGGGTTTGGTTTGTCGAGTTTCTGGCTGTCAGGGGTCCAAGACGTTTTTGACGCCTTCCACCTCCCCCAATGCCTGGCTCGCAAGCCACGAATGCTTCTACTTTTTAAAAAGAAATGGTGCAGGTGCATCATTACCTGCATTATGTGCGCTGCCCGAGCCAGACATGCTTCCTGAGAAGTATAGCTTCGGGCGCTCGTTCTTGAGCAATTTCAGAACGCCGAGGCCGGATTCGGTTATTTTGTAGCCCCTGATCCTGCTGTCGCCTTCAATCTTCACTTCGCCGACCAGGCCAAGAGACAGCAAAGAGACGGATTCCACAAACCGATTCTGCATTCCGCGGATTGCGCCAACGACCGAGTTTCTTGCCATTCCCGTTTCCCTGGCTATATCGGCAACAGAGAATATTTCGCCAGATTCCATCGCGGAAAGCACTACGGCCCTCGACTTGCTTCTGCAAAGCATCCTTTTTATGAAAAACCAGTTTGGCGGCGGGCGTATTGCTCGGTTTGACATTCAGGCACCTGTCTATTAGAAAAAAGAGTTTGACGGACAAAGGCATCCCGGAATCGAGGCCTGTACCGTGCACCGATTTCCCTGATCCTTTCTCGACCCCGTTAATCCTCCAAGCGTCGCAGTATACGATAGGGTTGCTCGCTTCCGCGCCTGGCCCGGTGCTCGTAACAAAGGCACGGGATACGGCCCTCCGGCCGCCCCCAATGCCAACTTCAACCCAGGAGGACGAGATCTCATAGTACGAACCAGGATCGATGCACGGCCAGTGCACCTTTCCCGGGCTTTCGGCCCCGGCGTAAAGAGGATTTCCGGTTGCAGGGGACCCCTATCCCCCCGGCCTAGCCCTCGCCTTGCGTCCTTTTGGATTTGCTGTTTTTCTGTCTTTCCTTTTTCTCGGTTACCGAATTTTGCGAGGCAAAATTCCCCGAGTGTCTAAAGTCATGCGAATAGCATGTCGTTAGTAAAGCGCAAATTGGATAATTGTTCGCCCTTGTCTTGTGTATTGGCGAACTTAAATCCAATTTCGCTTTAAGTATGGACCGATCGGGAATTTCAGGGCTAGGCTTGACATGGAGGAGGTGATGCCCAGAACAAGCCAGAGTAAAAAATGATTCTCTTCTCACCCTTTTGAACCCGAGGCCTCCCGCACTATGGATTCGCTTGCGTACCTCATACGCCGCGATTTGCCAAGCGGGTGATCTACCGCTGATCTATCGGCCCATCAACCCCGTAATCAAGAGTTCCGTTTAAACGTTTGCGATTGTTTGCACAAGAGAAAATATAAACAGCGGGCGGCAAAAATCATCCAAACTTCTGCTCAACATTCCGCTGGCCTGTAGTCTCTGGCGGGGGCACTGGATACTTGCCGTTGAGGCATCCCATGCAAAGAGTTTCGCCAAGGCCGATTGCCTCGATGAGGTTGCAGTGCCCGAGGTATCCAAGAGAATCCGCGCCGAGTTCCTTGCATATTTCGCCAAGGTTCCTTCCGTTGGCTACAAACTGGTCGACGCTGTGCATGTCTATTCCAAGGTAGCAAGGCGAAACCACCGGCGGGCTTCCTATGCGGACATGGACTTCCTTTGCCCCCGCGTTCCTGACAAGCTGGACAATTCTTCGCATCGTAGTTCCACGGACAACGGAATCGTCCACAAGCACGACGCGCTTTCCGGCGATTCTCTGCTTTATCGGATTCAGTTTCAGGCGGACGTTCAAATCGCGCTGCCCCTGGCCGGGCATTATGAAGGTGCGCCAGATGTAGCGGTTCTTTATCAGCGCCTCGTCCATTGGAATTCCGGAACCTGCCGAATACCCCGCGGCGTATGTTCTGCCCGAGTCCGGTATTGGAACTATCACGTCCGCCTTGACCGGATGCTCTTTTGCAAGCATTTTTCCTATCGTTTCGCGGACGTCGTGGACAAGCCTTCCGTCTATCACTGAGTCATCGCGTGCGAAATAAACGTATTCGAACATGCAGTGGGCACGGCATGGCGCGTTTGAGATGGCGGTGCCTGCAATTCCATCCGCCTTTAATTCTACCATCTCGCCAGGTTCTACGTCGCGGATGAGTTCGGCGCCTAGCAGGTCAAGAGAGACGCTTTCGGATGCGACTATGAATCCCTTGCTTTCTGGGAACTTTCCTATGCACAGCGGCTTTATTCCATAGAGGTCGCGCACCGCAAAAAGCCTGCCGCCGACCAGAAGGGCAAGCGAATAAGAGCCGCTTATCTGCCTCGCAGTCCTTGACATTGCCCTTATCGGGTCTTTCGTCTGCGAAAGCTCGTCCGCAAAAATCCTGATTATCACTTCGCTGTCCGTTTCTGTTATGAATGCCCAACCGCTTTTCTTTTTCTCGGCGCGAAGCTTGTCGGCGTTGACTATGTCGCCATTGTGCGCAAGCGATATCTCGCCAAACTGCGTGCTTACCGTCAGTGGCTGGGCGTTTTCTATCTTGCTGCCGCCTGCCGTGGAGTATCTTACGTGGCCGATTCCAATATTTCCGGCAAGCTCATGAAGGTCGTCGCTGCGGATGGCCCTTTCGACAAGCCCCATTCCTTTATGAGTGCGGATTGAAGAAACGGTTGAATCGAAAACTGAAATGCCTGCGGATTCCTGTCCGCGATGCTGGATGGCGCGAAGCGCGTAAAATATAGGAATCGAAACAGGTTCGCGCGAAGCGATGCCGATTACTCCGCATTCCTCTTTCATCAAATAATGTTATCCAAAGAAGGTCTTTATGTCTTTCATCTGGCCTGCCTCGCCTTCGCTCTTTTTCATGTCGCAATACGACCTGAAATTTACCGCCCTCTTGTCGAGAATTAATGCAACTCCACGGTCGGTCTCGGTCCTTATCAGGCGTCCTATTGTCTGCAGGAGTTTTCTCGCTGTAGGTGCATGAACTGTGTAATCGAAGCCTTTGTTGAATTTTATGTCATAGTAATTCTGGAGGCACTTTTGGCGCGCCGTGGGTCTTGGATAAGGAAGCCCTATTATTACCTCAAGTTCCAAAGTTTCGCCCGGGAAATCCATTCCCTCGCTTATGCGCCCTCCCATGACTGAGCAGAGAACGGCCTGCTTTCCAGAAATGCCAGCGCCCCTGAAAGACTCAACGAGGTCGACAAGATCCTTTTGCGCCATCGACTGCTTTTCGACGTAAAGCGGCCTTCCAAAGCCGTCGAAAACGCCGTGGCCTATGAACTTCTGCATCATGGCAAAAGACGGGAAGAAAACACCCGTGTTCCTTTGAAAATTTCGGCATATTTCGCTTGTCCGCGCCTCAAGCTCCGCCACCATTTCTTCATCGGCCTCGTCATATTTTGTTGTCAGTTTCGGGTCATAGAGCACTAGGCGATTCTGCTTGGGAAATGGGCTTTCGAATGAAACTAGCGGCGATTCCTTTGGCAGGCCCATCGAGTCGCGGTATTCCTCAAGCGGGGCAAGCGTGCCTGACATATGTATTGACGAGCGGCACTCGTGGAGCGGCTTTGCAGCAATTGAGGGGTCAAGGCAGTAAACTTCCATGGTTTTCTTCTTTGTCTCCACCGAAACTAGGTGCGCCCACTGGGAGGGTTCGGCGTTCATCCATTCCATTATGAAAATGCCTAGATGGCGCAGGTAGGAGCGCGGCAGGCGGCCCATTGCCCTCTTTTTGTCGCGCACCGACTCACCGATTGCAACAAGATTTGTGCAGATTTTTTTGATGTCGTTGCTCGTGCACCGCATTGCGGACATAAGCATTGCCTCGAAGTCGCCAGGCGGGACAACGCCGTCCTCGCTTCCTTCAACAATCCAATCGTCGCAAAGCTGGCGAAGCGCAACTGAAGCACGCTGGCAAAATGCGGTAGCAGTGGCGCTCTCCTTGACGTCCGGATCTCCTACCTCGCGCGCCTCTGCCTCGGCAAGGGAAAGCATATTCTCTGTAAGCTCGCCTGAGACCATCTCGCGGCAGTAGTCTGGAAGGTTGTGAGCCTCGTCGCAGATTACGATTAGATCGCCAATCCCGATTCCCATGCGCTCCAAAAGAAGGGCGCGAAGGTGTGGCTCGAAGAAATAAATGTAAGGCGCTACCACTACGGTTGCTTCCGGAATCAGGAATTTTGTCGCCTCGTAGGCGCACATCCCCTTTTTCGCGCACCATTCGCCGAATTCCTCGGCGGTGGGAAGGTTGTCGCGCACGAATTGCGATGCTTCTTTTTTGTCAAGATCATATAGTCTGGCGTAATGCCTGCATCCTTTTTCTGGTATCGGCTTTCCGATGTCCAGCGATTCCTGCGTCCTTTTCTTTCGCTGGGAGCAGAACATCGACAAATCTTCTGGAGAGCCGTGCAAAAGCTCCGGGTCTTCCTTTGCAAGCGAACAGAAATTCTTACGCCCCTGAATGGCCATGGCAAGCGCGCCTTCGTAACTGCCTTTTTTGTCGAGCCGTTCCTTTATCTTTCTTGATTCGAGGATGACCTGCTGTTCCTGGGCATTAGTGCGGACGAGATAAAGCACTTTTTTTCCAGTTAAAATCGCGAACTCTATCGATGGCGCAAGCGCGCAGACCGTCTTTCCTGTCCCTGTTCCAGCCTCAAAAATCAGATGCGCTCCCCGCTCAACCGCTTTTGAAACGCTTTCGGTTATCTCTTTCTGGCTCTTTCTGAAAGAATATGGAAAAATTGAACCGTGCTGGGCGGCTGGCATGATTTCAGTACCCGTCGGAATACAGAACGTCGTTGCCCTTGTGCTTCTTTGTGGGGCCTGGGAGAATTCTCACTTTGCGCCCCTCAATCTTCAGGCGGCCCTCGGCAAAGAGCTGGACTGCACGTGGCAGGATCTCGTGCTCCTTTACAAGTATACGATCTGCAAGCATGTCAGGCGAGTCGTCGTCCTTTACTGGAACTGCCGCCTGTAAAATTATCGGGCCTGTGTCGCATCCCTCGTCAACGAAATGGACCGTGCATCCGGTTATCTTGGCGCCGTGGTCGAATGCCTGCTTTTGGGCGTTCGTTCCTGGGAAAGAGGGCAGGAGCGCCGGGTGTATGTTGATTAGCATTCCATTGTATTTCTTAACGAATTTTACTGGAAGTATCCTCATGTATCCCGCGAGAACTATAAGGTCTATTCCGCGCTCGTCTATTGCCTTTGAAATCTCGTCATGGTAGTCGTCGCGCGTCTTGCCCTTTGGATCGAGGAAAAGAGATTCTATATTGTTCTTTCTTGCCCGTTCAAGCGCATACGCTTCCTGCTTGTCCGAAATGACAAGTTTAACATCGGCGTCTATCTCGCCGTGCAGGGAAGCATCGATTATGGATTGGAGGTCGGTGCCCCTGCCTGAGGCAAGGACTGCGACTTTGATCTTCTTGACTTCCGAAGGATTCAAACTGACACCATCCGGAAATCTGATGGATTGTATTAAGGGTTGTG
>JAQUQK010000071.1 GCA_028716125.1 Thermoplasmatota archaeon
TTGTCCAGAATGACTCTCATGCCGGGACCAGCGCGGGGGATTGGCGTGGTATGCTCGCGATGTTACGCGCATACTCGATGGCCGCGTGAATATCGTCCTGGTTCAACGCGGGATAATCCGTATGGATATCATCCCACGTTTCCTGATTTGCCAGCATTTCCAGCACCACATAGACCGGCACACGCGTGCCTTTGAAGTGAGGCCGCCCGCCGCAGATGGCAGGATCAATTACGATTCTTCCCGGTAATGTTTTCATTTGTTCTCCTGTTGCCTCTATTCTACCACATATTTTGCATTTGTCATCCCTGAGCCGCAGGAATTTCCCGCACCAACTTCCGGGCGCTTTATCCGGTCATTAAACTGGAGTTGCTCGGACATGTTTTTGATTGCGCGATTATTAAAAGCATCTCGCTACACGTAAAAACCATCTTGGCCTGCATATACTAATGGCAGTACACCCGCCATGTAGCCCAAAAAATCGGGGTCATAGGGAGCGGTCCATTTGTATACCTCAGCGTACCCGTCCACATTAACCAATGCGAGTTCCCTAATCTTTGTTGTCCACATTTGGACACTCTTCCGCAACATCTCAACAGATTGGACACGCTCCCCTTTCTCCAGGCGAGAAATCACTTCTAAATCAATAACAACCAGCCGACAGTCAGAATCGATCACTCGGCACAACTTAGCCACATCGGGATACTCCATCTCGGACTCCTTCTTCACTAGCTCTTCTGCGCGGCGTTTATCTCCCTCTGTTATTTCCCTTCGCATAGCTTCTTTGGCCAAGTCTCCAGAGATCATATTCTCAAAAGCATTTATATTGAAAAGGAGATCCAGCACGCGACGCGAAACATCAAAACCGGGATTCCTATTGAATAGAACGTCTTGTACCCTGAAATCCCATACATGCGCTTCTGAATACCTGCCATGCCGATTAACACGTCCGCCAACCTGTATAAGACTGGCGGTGGAGCAACTCTCGCGGAACCCACTCCGAAATGAGAAATCCATTCCTGCTTCAACACAACTTGTTGCCACAAGATTCCAATCTTTTGCGCCATACTTGAGCCGCTCCTTGACGCGATCTACAATCCGATCCCGATGAATGGGGGCAAGCGCTGTTGATAGATGCATCACCTGATGACCGGCTTTCGCCATCCTGTCAGCAAGTACAGCAGTAGATTGCACCGTATTCATGATCACCAACCTCGGGCCTGGCGCGGATGTTATTTCAGCAATCAGACCCTCGCAATTAAATGGTTCGTATTTTCGGTTAGGCCGAATACGTTGACTCTCCATGGCTTCAAGCGCATTCCGCAAAGCATGCGGAACCAAATCTGGAACTACCCCAGTTGCATGTGTCCCTACAAATTCCGGAAGTTCCCAGAACCTCGGCAAAGAACCACTCGCTAGCACAACATGTCCTCCCCAGTTTTGAACCCAAGTGTTGAGCCACTGCCACGCCTGAGGCCAGAGATATGACGGCATCGTCGCATGAACCTCGTCAACAAACAAAGCACTTCCTGGGAGTTCATGAAGTTTGCGGAGTCTCGCCGGTATATTGCTTCCAAGCGTCTCGAAGAACTGGACTGCTGTGGTTACCACAACTGGAGATTTCCATAATGTCGCCATCTGACGGCAACTGATGTCCTCGAAATCTGCTTGATGATGATGCTCAGCCACGACCTCTTCTGGATTCTCACCCGAAAGAACGAGGGCCTTCCGATAAACTTCCACAGTCTGTTTGATGATATTTGTATAGGGCAACACAACGAATATGTGACGCAGGTTCCTGATCGCGGCAACCTGCAAAAGATGCGCCATGATAGCTGTCGTTTTGCCACTTCCGACCGGCGCATCACAGCATCGCATCGAAGGCATTGTGTCGGCATCTCGACAAGCATCATACATCCGGCGTCTCAAATCATTCCTTTGCTTCTCCCGCTCTGAACTCCCAAGAGGGAGATTCGCCACATACCGATCCAGTGCCGCCAAGCGTTCGCACCATTTCCCTGCGGGACTTTCAACTGGCGGCTCACCCCCATAGTGGCGAGCCGTATCTCCATGGTCGGCATCAACGAGGCAAGAAAGAGCCAATCGTCGGCTTAACCCGCAAGAGTGAAGAGGACTCTTTTCTCCCCGTGATGGAGAGTCACAGAACTGCCCATGCGTAATTAGGTAGTTCTGCAGCAACATATCAGTCCGACTTGCGATTTCCGGACGTCGAAACGCAAGCGGACGACTTTCCGCCTCCCGACTGAACAGTCCTGCATGGTGACCAGCAACCAGAACCACCGATTCTAACCACTGTAATTCCTTCAATGCCGCACAACCTGCATCCTCGTGTGGAATTTTCAACGCATCACGACTGAAACGTTTGAGGACAGTCTGGTTTTCTGAATCCAGTTTACCCAGATCATGAAACAGCGCCGCCGACTCCACCGTCCTGACGAACTCCTCCTTTTCGCCGGCATAGAAAGTTACCGCGCGTTGCGCATTTGCCACTGCGCCATGCCACACATTTTCGACATGTTCGCGATAGGTCTGCGCTTTTACGGGTGGTTTCGCCTTCGGCCTGGCGCTGTGCGCCAGCGGTTCATCCTGTGGTATCGCAGAGGTCACTAAATGATTTCACCTTTTTCTTAAGGTTGTCAGGAATATCTTTCTCTTTCGGCACTTCGTATTGATCTTCCAAAGAGATGTTTGCAACGGATGGATTCTCGGAATTTCCCTTGCGTTTCGGTGTCATAGCCTCAATAAAAGCAAACTCCGAAAATGAACCCAAGGCATCCAAGTGCTCGGCATACCAAGCATGTCGAACCTCTACAAATGGCCTGATATGTGATCGTGTGTGTGGATACGCATAAGGTATAAGTTTTAACAATAGATCTATATCTTTCTTGCGACAACCTGTCCCATGTTTTTCGAGTGATGCTGTCTGGTTCACAGAGAAAGGCATGCAATAAACGGCATGCTCCACAATTCGGTATCCGAGCGGAGCCATTCCACGATCTTTGTCACCCTCTACACCAGCCTTGTTTGTATTCGTTATTCGTTCAATTCTGATCGGTGCTACAGAAAGGCCCAAAGCAAACTGGACAACACCAGTTCGAATGAAGTGCTCTTTATCCTCCTTCTTCGATTCTTTATCGTCCTTAAACGACTCAAGGAATGTGTTACCGAAGACACGTGCGTCCCAGTAACGTTTCTGGAATTCTTCTCTTTTCAGCTTAATAATCTCTTCTCGCTTCCTCCCTCGTGTTTCCAGAATCTCATACTGATAACCTCCGGATTCTTCTGCCAGATTAAGCTTTTCCGAAAGATTCTTCCATACATCCCCATCCTTTTTGTCGACCAAGTCTCTTAACTTCCGTTTGAACGATACTCCTGTTACAATTCCCCTCCGGTCATGATTTCTTGTCCGTGGATCACTCTCTCTGTCCGGATCTCCGTTCGGGTTCGAATTTCTTACCTCAATCACCAGTAAACCAGTGGCACGTACAATCTTTTCGTTGTCACTCATTTTCAACCTCCTTTTCAGTTTCATCCTTTAAGATGCCAGATAACCCAACAGCACCTCTGCCTTCATAATATCATCGCACCGGTCAGACAGACCGGTCTGATGTAACTTATCAGCCAAAGGCTTATAAAGGTTCAATGTCTCTCGTGCATTCCGAACAGCAATTATTTTTGATTCCTTCTTTGGATCATTTTCCGAAGGCTCACTTGCTGTCTGCGCCCATCCAACATAGATTCTCATCCTGTCGGCAAGATCAGCAACTGCCATCTGCGGATTATCAAACGCCTTAGCCAACATGGAATTCCCTATGAGGGAGGGCGGCAGAGAACCATCGCGAACGACTACGCAGTACGATTTGTGCAAATTGTCCGCCAAAGAAAACAATCTACCAACAAGAAACGCCGATTCATTCATATACCGCTCCTTTCTTTTTCCAAACGCATCCAGCAAGATTCCCAACACACTGACTGCACGCAAGAATGTTTCCTGTGAAGGATGCCTGTAATCATTTAGAGTATTCTTCAAATTGCTCTTTACGTAACAGCGTAAAGCACCACCAAGTCCAAGCAACACTGGTCCCACTCGTCGCAGAAGCAAATCGAGAATGTGTTGTGCTTCTGGCTCCCATTTCCCCGGTGCCCGCAACATTACATCAAGAACGCTTCCCAGTCCGACACCCTCAACTTCATGATAGGCCTTCTGAGACTTGCCATTTACTACAGGTGAGGAGCCATCTCGGATCCATTGTTTCGCCAGTAACCGCACAACATCGTCAGGATATGGAGTAGTGATGTTACCCTGTGCCCACAGCTTCCCTTTTTCCCGCGATGGAATCCTTGGTGTGCGGATATCAGGCAGATTGTCCGTCACTGCTTTCTGCCATCGTTCCGCCGATTCAAGGAGAGCATCAACGGCAATAATGTCAGCTTTCAGGATCTTCGCCTGGCCTTCAGATACTTTGCGAAGAAGGAACACGCACATCTTTGACCCAGGTCGTTCTTTGTTGATGCCATCAAGAGCAATACACACCGCCTTGGCATCAGCCTCAAATTGCTTTTCGATTTGCGCTTCGTCGCGACCGAAGAAGTCGGCAACATTGGCATCAATGATCGGCCTGCCATCAACGTATACAATCAGAAGATCCTTTTCCTCAACCTTCCGGCCGTTGCGCATCTTGAACTTACCGGCTGCAACGCCGCGCCATGTCTTGCCTCTTCGTTCCGGTGCGACGATGTATTCAAGAGCCTCCTTCATCCTCATCGCGAGTTCCTTACCAACAGGGATGACTTGAGCGTCCGTCAATCCGTACCGCATGTTGCACTTCGCGAAACTAAACATCGATACAAGAGGAAAACACTTGTTCAAGACCGGCAAAAAGACTTGCGGAAACGTATCGTTCTCAAGGTCGGCTATTTTGCCAGTATAGGCGCACGCACCAGTATTTTGTTTCCGTCTCTTTGGCTGCGCTCGATTCTGGGGCAATACGTTGCTGACATAATCGCGCATTTCGCTTGAATACAACGCGTGAGGAAAACGACGATCATCGCTGACATCGAAGACCAACTGGATTGTTATCGTCTGCTTCTTCCCTTTCTTCGGTGGTCGACCAACCAAGAGACTCTCCACAACATCGAGGCAATCGAGTCTTGCGTCTCTGATTCCTGAGATTGAACGTTCAGCAATCTGTTGAAGCAGTTCGGCAGGATTCTTTACCGCAGCTAAGAATCGCGTAGCAAATTCGGGCAGAGCCGCATATTGCTGGTCCCTCTGCGCCTCAGAAGAAACCATTAGTTCTTCAGCTTTCTTGCTGAGTCTTGCCCAAAAGCTGGTGTCCGGCTGTATCGAAGTTTCCTTCAAGGTTTTCTGAAGAATCTGAAGGTGATCTTGATTAGACGATATCCGTTGAGATTGCCGTCTCCCGTCTGAATCAAAACCGAAGTCAGACCAGCATTTGTCATCTGCCGGGACGGCGAGGATAGATTTCTTGAGTCTGATGACAGGGAAACTGTTTTGTTTACCATCCATTACCGTCCAAAGTCCTACCCATTCTCTATCATCAATCGATTCAACAGTAGCAACGTTTCCTGCCGCATCCAGCCGTACGCGAAGACAATCACCCGAAGTCCAACCCGGAGAGGTTAGTCGTTTATTTTTTTGAGGGATCTGTATCCCGGCTTCCTTCAATGCCCGAAAAAGCAGATATGTTTCATTCAGCATTGGCAGGCCTCCTTGTCTCGTAGGACATGACCCCCCGAACAATCTCCCAGTCCTGCTTGAATGTCGGCTGTAGTCGCTGGTTTTCCCACATCGAATGTAGAATGGACGGAATGATCACGGTGATCTCTGAACATGGAAGTTTATCTTTTTCACGGATCGGACCGAAATAAGTCGGCAAGAACTCCTTCCAGCCCAAACACGGAGCATAAAAAGTACATCCATTCTCTAGTTTTTCATCAAAGTTGTCTTTCAACAGTTTACAGTGGTCTTTTTTGCCAGAACGAGGTCTTGTCTTTTTTGTTTTCCCGTTGTCGCGGACACTAAATTTCCCGTGGATTTCACCATAGATACGATAATGAACATCAACAAGTATTGTGGCCGCAAGTTGGTAATTCCGTTGATTTGGCTTGCGTAGAGGACCGCCGTAATTCGTGACATACGACTCAAACCGTATCGGCTTCAGGATTTCCACTCTCGTCGGCTTTATATAGGCGCTCTTAAGCCGCACCACAGCCTCGAACATTCCCTTGGCGGCTGAATATGTCGGCACTGGGTATGACACTGGAGCCGATCCCGCATCCGGTCGCGTGAACATCGCTGCCGGTCCTTCTATCTCAAATTCCACAGAGTACAATTGTTGATTCATGGTTTTTGCAATCATAATACACCTTACCCATTTTTCTGAAGAATACAATCCGGCCGGAATTGAATCAATCATAAATTTTGTAATTTACTTGGAAGACATTTAATGGCAATCTTGGAGAGAGACCAGGAAAGAAAGAAATGAAGGCGAAACTGAACGAACAGGCGGAACAGCTTAACCGGCAGATCGGGACGGAGAGTCCCGCGGCGCTGGAAATGCTGTCGGAAAAAGGACGGGGCATTTATTTCCCCAGGCTGGGCATTTTGTCCCAGGCCGCCGAGGCCAACGGACGTGAAATCAACGCCACCATCGGCACCGCGCTTGAAGAGGATTTTTCCCCGATGATCCTGCCGTCCATCGCGGCAAACTGTTCCCTGAAAGCGGACGAAATGGTGGCGTACGCGCCCAGTCCGGGGAGGCCGGACCTGCGCAAAATATGGAAGGAAATGCTCGTTAAAAAGAATCCCTCCCTGGCCGGCAAATCATTCAGCCTGCCGGTGGTAACCTCCGCTCTGACCCACGGCCTGAGCATGAGCGCTTACCTTTTCTGCGACGAAGGCAATGCCTTCATTGTGCCGGATTTGTACTGGGAAAATTATGATTTGATTTTCGTTAACGGCCATGGCGCGCGCATAACCACCTATCCGCTCTTCGGCGGGAGGGCGCAAAAAGGTTTTAACATGGCCGGGCTGAAAAAACACCTTTTCTCCGGCAAAAAATCAAAAAAAATCGTCTGCCTGAATTTTCCCAATAATCCGGCCGGCTATACCCCGACCATCAGCGAGGCTTCCGCCATTGCCGCGCTTCTGCTGGAAGCGGCCGAGGCCGGCAAACGGCTGGTGGTTTTGATTGACGACGCTTATTTCGGCCTTGTTTTTGAAGAAAACATTTTCCGCGAATCGGTCTTTGCCCTGCTCTGCGATCTGCACCCGAACATCATGGCCATCAAGCTGGACGGACCGACCAAGGAGGATTACGTCTGGGGCTTCCGCGTCGGATTCATAACCTACGGCGTCAAAGGCGGCACACCGGCTCTTTACGCGGCCCTGGAGGCCAAAACGGCCGGCGCAATCCGCGGAAATATTTCCAATTCAGCCAACATCAGCCAGTCCCTGCTTGTCCGGGCTTATCAATCAGGGACGTATGAGGACGAAAAACGGCGGAAATACGATATTCTGAAAACCCGTTATGAAACGGTCAAAGAAATTCTCGCGGCGCACCCGGAGTATAATAAACATTTCAGCCCCCTGCCCTTCAACTCGGGCTATTTCATGTGCCTGAAAATGAACTCCGTTGACCCGGAGCTTCTGCGCCGGAAACTTTTAACCGATTATTCAAGCGGCGTGATCGTGATGAACGGGCTGGTGCGCGTCGCGTTTTCATCCACGCCGCTGGCAAAACTGCCGCGGCTTTTTGAAAACATTTACAAGGCCGCCGGAGAGCTGGCGGGAAATGACAAATGATTCGCCGCAGAGACCAGTCTCCGCCGAAGCGCTGCGCCCAGGCGAGCGCGGAGACCGCAGAGGTAAGATAAAAACAAAAAACAGTTTCGTTTCTGCGTTCTCTGCGCATCAGCGGTAAAAAAACAATCATGGAAAAGGACAAAACATACGAAGTCCTGGCGCGCAAGTGGCGGCCCCAGCAATTCGCGGACGTCGTCGGCCAGGAACATGTTACCAAAACGCTCGGGAACGCCATCAAGCTGAAAAGGGTGGCACACGCGTATCTCTTCGTCGGTCCGCGCGGGATCGGGAAGACTTCCATCGCCCGGATTTTCGCCAAAGCGCTCAACTGCGCCGAAGGACCGACCGAAACGCCGTGCGACAAATGCCCCTCCTGCGCCGGCATCATGGGCGGCAACAGTCTGGATGTGCGCGAAATAGACGGAGCTTCCAACCGCCAGATTGACGACATCCGCGCTTTGCGCGAGGACGTGAAATACATGCCGAACGGACGGCATAAAATCTACATCATTGACGAAGTGCACATGCTGACCACGGAAGCCTTCAACGCGCTTTTGAAAACCCTGGAAGAGCCGCCGGCCCATGTCATTTTCCTCTTCGCCACGACCGAGCCGCAGAAAGTGCCGCTCACCATTCTTTCGCGCTGCCAGCGTTTTGACCTCAGGCGCATACCGCTCCGGCTGATTGTGGAACGGCTGGCCTTCATTGCCGGCAAAGAGAGCGTGGAAATTGAGCCAGACGCCCTGCTGGCGGTGGCCCGGGCGGCGGAAGGCGGTTTGCGCGACGCCGAAAGCGCGCTTGACCAGCTGATCGCCTTCCAGGGCAACAAAATCTGCGAGGAACACGTTTTGTCGGTTTTCGGCCTGATGCCCCGCAAGGCGCTGGAAGAACTGACCATGGCCGTATTCAAAGGCGATATCGCCGTTCTCATCAGCGCGGTTGAGCGGATGGACCGCCAGGGAAAAGACATGCACCGGCTGGCGCTGGAATT
>JAQUQK010000072.1:0-2857 GCA_028716125.1 Thermoplasmatota archaeon
GAGAAATTCGGCGAGCCCGAGCTTTTGGGAATTGACTATCCTGCGATCGAGGTGCGCACCTGCTTCTACGACCGGGCTACTGAAAACATTCTTGTGAAACTCAACGTGTCCAAAGCAGTTGGAGAAACGTCTTTCAGTATTGCGAACTTTGCGCATAATGCAAGCGTTGCGGTATCGATCGACGGGAGACCCGCCGAAAAACTGCTAAATGCGGATGCGAACGGTGAATTAGTTTTGGCATGCACCAGCGGCGAGCATTATTTCATAATTCATCAGGTATGATTTATCCGTTTGCGCAACAAGGCGGGGCAGTGTATGTTGTCGGATAAATCGCAATTTTGACAGTGAACGAAAACGCCTCGCTGGAGTTGATGCGAAATTCCCAATTGCCTGCTGGAAAACCAGTTTCGCTCTTAACTGAAATCTTCTTCGCATATCTTCCATCTGCAAGCTCAACAAATTTGGCGCCCGTTGGAACGACATTTTTTCCAAGGCCGCCAATAAACGAAATGCTGCTTCCATTCAGCTTTGTTTCTTCGGATGATATCACTTGGAAAACCACCATCTTCGATGATTCTGAAACGTTGTAGAAATAAGATTTGTTTCCCGCGAAAATTTCATCCTGAAACTCATCATAGAAATATGCGACGAAATTCCTATATGCCCTCGCATAAGTGCCATTGGCATCGTGCGCTTCCACTGAAACATTGAACACACCGGGCGATAGGAATTTATGGTTGGCAATGGCCTCTGTTCCAGTTGCGCCGTCGCCGAAGTTCCAATAAAACTGCAGCGTTGAATTGTCAAAACCAATTCCAAATCCTGTGAATGATACAGTTTCGCCCAAACGAGCCTGATCTATAGATGGCCATAAAAGAACTTCGGGCGTTTCTTTTTCCGATCCTTGCGAATCGTCGCTTATGCATCCCGAAAATACCGAAATTACAATCAATGCCACAGCCAAAATAGCCGCTCTGGACAACATAATTTTCGAATGCGTATTGATTTCCGGTTAAAAAATGAAATTGAACACTAATTGAACACTAGGGAATCAGGATGTTGCGCCCTTCGCTGCGCGCGACTTTTACGATTTCGCCGGGCTTATATCCGCGGGGCAATGACACATCCACGGCCTTGCTGTTTTCCGGGTCTATTATCTGGACTGTATCAGATGCGACGTAAACCACGACCGCTTCATGGATGTCTTCCTTCTTGAAAATAATTTTTGAATCGTCCAGTTCAGTATGCGATAATGAGAAAGTTTCAAGATTTTGGATGTTGGTTATTGAGGCAGTCCGATCATTGGTGTTTTTCACCACATAATCCTTGTTCTTGTATTTCAGCACGTCGCCGGGCCGATATTCTGGCATGCGCACAAGATGGGTGACGCGATAGATATCCACTCCCGCTTTCATTCCCGCAATCTTTACAGACGATTGATGGCTTCCACCAAACCTGGACTGAAGCAGTTTGGATATTATATTTCCCGAGCCTTGCGTGCTCAGGTAGAAATCGATTCCGCCCTTGACTTCCTCTATTTTGCTTATGAATGTGTCGCGGTCCCCTTCCTGCATCGAACGGATGTGTTTAGAGACCAGGTCTTTTGCCGCCTTTATCTCTTCGTCGCTTGGCTGGCGGTTCTTGGCGCGCAGCTGTACAATTGCCTCGAAATACCCGCCGGTGTATTTGCAGCAGCGGTCGCATGCATTTCTTGCCACGCGAAGCACGGATTGGTATTTTTCGGTGAATGGTATGTCCATCACGGTGCCGCTGACAGTTATGTCCAGATCGTAAAGCGACTTGTCGCGCTGCTTTTGCTGGACCGAAATTGAAAAAATGGAAACGTCTCTTGCGGCAGTTATGCTGGACTCTACTGCGGACTCTACGACTTCTTCCATCGTGCCGTCTATCCATGCGCCATTAGATTCCCTTGCATTGCAATAAACGCAGACTGTCAGGTCGACGTATTCGGGGACTGTTATCAATTTGTGCGTTTTGAGATAACACTCTACGCACGAGCCGCCATAAAGCTTGTCTGTCTGTTTTCCGCAGTCAACGCATTGCATCAGAACTATCATTCCTGAATCGTTTAGTCCTTTATGAAGTCGTGAATCCTGTCCCTTGCAGCCTCGCGCTTTTCCTGGTGCGCAACTAGGAACTTGTCCAGCTTTTCCGCAAGCATCATCTTGCATTCGCCGCAAAGCATAGCCCCGCTGCGGCACTTCTGCTCGATTTCTGCAAGTTTAGCATCGTCATATTCGAACAGGTAATAATAGTACGAGAACACCGAGCAAACGTCAGGGTTCGCGCCATTCTTTCTCTGCTCTTCAACCGTGGCGGCACCTCCGGTAAATGCGCTCATTACTTTTTTCTTTGCGACTTTTGGCGCATCCGTAGTGAAAATCGTGGTCTGGGGAATTGACGCGGACATCTTGTCCCCGCCAGCAAGGCTTGGGAGCATCTTGCAGTGGATGAGCGCAGGCTTGTAATATCCAAGCTGTGGCGCGACGTCCCTCGCAACGCGGAAATGCGGGTCCTGGTCGATTGCGCACGGAATAAGGCAGGGCACGTTCTTTCCCGCCTCGACGCTTGGCAGGAACGCTGGCGCGGCCTGCATGCTTGTGAAGAATATGCTTCCGATATTGGTGCTGTTGTCAAAGCCGAAAACCGCTTTTGCAGTGGAGAAAGTCACGCGCTTTGCCACCTGGATTGCAAGCGGATAAAGCTTGTTCGCGTGTTTCGTGTCGATTATTATCTTGGTCTTTTTCGGGTCGAATCCAAGGGCGATAACGTCGAGCGCATTCTCATACGCGAAGTGCTGCGCCTCCGGCAAGGTCAGCGCATCCTTGAACATGAA
>JAQUQK010000072.1:2957-8751 GCA_028716125.1 Thermoplasmatota archaeon
GGAAGCGCAATCCAGCCGATTGAGCCGATGAGCGGCACCCATATTCCAGTCGCAAGAAACACGAAGATTGCCATAGCGGCGTAGTGTATGTATGTCGGATGGCGCACAATCCGGTACGGACCTCCGGTTGCAAGAACATATCTCGCGGTCATCGACTTGTAGTTGGGACTGAAATTGACGTTGTACATCGCTATCGCCGCCTCCCATGCAAAAAGGAGCCAGACGCCAAACATGCCGAGCCAGTTGAGCCAGTAAGGGAGCGGAATTACAAGAAAGTTTGGAACGTCTTTCCAGGCATCGAAGATGCAAAGGACTACGACGAGCATTAAGGTGAGGTCGTTTAGCATGTGGCCGAAATTAACGCCTGCTCTGCTCCACCATACGCCGGGCGCTTTCCTGCTAAGTTTCGGCTCGGGAGTTTCAACGACAATAGATCCCGGCGGCAGCTTGTTTGCGCTCCTCCTTCGGGACAGCCCATAAGCTGCGCCTGTCGCTATCCACGGCACAAGAATAGAAATCAACAGCTCAAATCTTCCCAGCATGTTTTCTCCTGGAGGCCATTTTTCTCTTTTTATGGCGGGCGTGGTGGGATTCGAACCCACGACCCCCGGGTTAGAAGCCCGGTACTATATCCTGTCTAAGCCACACGCCCCTGCTAATGACATATTTTTGATATGACTTGCGACACTCGAGCCGCGACTTCGTCGCGGCAACTGCCACGAAGGAGAAAAAGGTCGAAACTTCGCCTTTCACAATTCTACTTATTCAGCATTTTGTTGAGCTGTTCTGCCATCTGATGATCCACGATCTTGATTTGCACCTTTTTGATGCCCTTTACTGCTTCAATCGCCTTCTTCGCATTCATCGCCATTGGGATTACCGCCGGGCAGTACGGGTTTGTCGGGCGCATCGTGAATTTTACGGTGTCGCCTGAAGTCTCAAGGTCCTCTATAAGGCCCATTGTATAGATGTCAATTCCAGTGTGCGGATCTGGAACACTCTTGAGCGCGGCAATTACGGCTTCATTGTCTGCCATGGAATCAAACTGGAATCGTAGGATTATTTATCAACTGTGCTGTCTTTTACAGATTGTGCAGCAAGCGCTAAAATGTCGACTTTTTCCTCTTCCTTTGCAACTTCATCCGGCTTCGCGTGTGTTTTTGGCATTTCAGGGACTGCCTTGCATCCGCCATCCTGTATCGAGGAAATTTCAAAAGTTCCGATTTTTCTTGCGATTTCTATTATTTCCTCTTTGTCGAGTCCAATTAATGGGCGCAGGATTTCGCGCTTCGGCACCATGCTTTCGGCGCGAAGGTTCTTTATCGTCTGGGAAGCTACCTGGCCGAGCGAATCGCCGGTGATTATGAAATCAGCTCCTTCAATTTCAGCAATTTTGTCCGCAATCCTCAGCATCATGCGCTTGCAGAGAACGCATCTGTAATGCATGTCGCAGCAATCTGCAAATTTCTGCAGATTCGGGCCGTGCGGAACGAAGTACTGCTTGATTTTGGCATTCGCTGCCTTTTCCACCTGTGCAACAAGCTTTTGCATCTTTTCCCGCTGGCGCTCCTCAGTAAAAGGGCGGTTGTCCATGCTTGCCGCGATTATTTCCATTCCCTGTTTTGCCATCAAATATGCGGCGACAGGGGAGTCTATTCCGCTCGAAAAAAGAACTATGCCTTTCACGGCAGGTAATCTAAAGAAAAGTTAAAAATTGGGCGCTTCAGTTGTTAGCGAGCCAAAGCGCGTAGCTGCCGAATATTATTCCGCCAGGCGCAAGCCCTTCCGGAATAACGTGTTCAACGGTGTCCCAAATCGTGTGGTATTCGGTCGCGCCAGAACCCCAAAAGCAGGCATATTTTTCACCCGCTACCGCAAATGCGGTCTGATCGCTTCCGCCAAGGCCGTTCCACCATCCAAACGTGATGTTGAATTTTGCAAGATTTGGATGAACCTGGACTGAACGATTAGTTATGTTCCCAAGCATGCGCAGGGTGGCGTTGTCATTGGAATTTATCGAACCGGAATTTCCGCGTGTCAGGTCAATGTGGTTCATGTCGAGATTGAGGTATGAAAGCAGGCTTTCGTTTATTTCCTGCGCATGCGCCTTGAAGTAATATGTTGAGCCGAAAAGCCCTTCCTCCTCGCCGCTGAAAAGCGCGAATCGTATTGTGTGTTTCGGTTTTGAGTATGCAAGCTGGCGCGCCATTTCAAGCACGGTGCACGCTCCTCCAGTATTGTCAACTGCACCCGGCGAAACGTATGTGGTGTCCGAATGCGCACCCACCATCACGAATCCGTCGCCCTTGCCTTTTACTTCGGCAACAACTACGGGAATTTCGCGCTTCTCTACCTTCACACTGACGTCTATTTCCAGCTTGTAAATGACAATCGGAACATTCGGAATTGGCGAAGGCAGCAAAGTCGTGTTTATCGCATCCAACATTGCCTGTCCAGTAGCATTAGAAACCATCATTGACGGGATGGATTTTCCCGGATAAGCTTCCGGATACGTAACAGTATTGCCTTCGGAATCTTTTCCAGTCGCGCCAAAGCTTATCGGCGGGCAGTCCAGCTCAGTATGTATCTGGGTGTTGTGGAATATGTTAACGGATGCGCCATCGCTTGCGGCATTCAGATATGCCATAGAATAGGAAATGGAGGCGTTCTTCTGGACAATGACCGCTTTTCCGGCAGTGTCTATTTTAGAGTATGCGCTTTCAGTTCCGTCGCCGCCGTAGATTATCTCATAAGACTGAGCGCCATTGGTTGAGCCGGAGTAGCCCTGCAAGATGAAATCCTCGCCGTGGATGAAATCCGTCCTGCTTATTTCGGAAAGGCCAAGCGGATCATATTGCACAAGCGCAAGCGACGCATGCTCGACCTCGTAGCAGGTCATCTCGAAGTATTCTATATGGACGCTCGAAAGCCCTGCATCCTCAAACTGGTTGACGAAGTATTCCGTGCCTCGGGCTTCGTTCTCGGTTCCTGAAAGTCTCGGGCCGATTGCGCAAAGCTCCACGACGTCGCCGAATGCGCGGACGTGGTCGAAGTCGATTATCTCGAAATCAGTCGTCCCGGAATTCGTGGAAACGCAGCCGGAAAATGAGGCGATGAGCATAGTGGCGAAAACTGCAAACGCAAGTTCTTTCATGGCAGGTAATACAGAAACGGAATAAAAAATCCTGCGAACGGAACCACCGGAGCCATCTCAGGTATTTTCGTCCTTCCCAAGTGTTTTGTAAAACCGCCGCTCCAACAGCTCTGCCGAAACCAAGTATACACCAACAATTCCAAGCACTGCCAGTATGAAAAGCGGCGGCATCGGCATCAATCCAAGCGCCCCTGCAAACGGCAAATACGGAAGTGCAATTGTCACCGCCACCACTGCAATAAGTGAATAAAGCAGGGGCTTGCTTGGAAGGGAGCCGCGCCAGAACGGCTTGCGGCTGCGCACCGCCAGCAGTATGAGGGTTTGCGTGCATTCTGAAGATATGAACCATCCGGTCTGGAACATCGGCTCGTTATTCCACGCCCCAAGCCAGAAAAGCAGGGCGCCAAAGGTCACAAAGTCAAAAACCGAACTCAGCCCCCCATAAACGAGCATGAATCTGCGGATGAATTTTATATCCCAGCGCCGGGGCTTTGCCACAAGCTCGTTGTCCACCTTGTCCGTTGCTATTGCGGACGCAGAGATGTCGGAAAGCAGGTTAAGCAGCAGGATTTGCTTTGGCAAGAGCGGAAGGAAAGGCATGAAAAGGGTTGCACCAACCATGCTAAACATGTTTCCGAAATTGGAACTTATGGCCATCATAATGTATTTCAAGGTGTTTGCAAATGTCTTTCTTCCCTCAATTACGCCATCTGCAAGCACCCCCAAATCCTTTTCCAGCAGGACTATGTCCGCCGACTCCTTTGCAACGTCCACTGCATTGTTTACTGAAAGTCCCACATCCGCAGAGCGAAGCGCGGTCACGTCGTTTATGCCGTCTCCCATGTATCCTACGACCATCCCTGCCTTTTTCAGGGCGAGGATTATGCGTTCTTTCTGGTTTGGTTCTATCTCTGCAAAGATGTCTACTCCTTTCACCGAGGCCACAAGCGCATCCTCCCCCATTTTTACTATGTCGCTCCCTGTGAGAATGCGCCCACTTGACAATCCAACTTCTTTACCCACATGCGCCGCCACATAGACGTTGTCGCCGGTTATCATCTTTAATGAGACGCCAAGCGACTTCATGCGCCCCAGCGTGGTGTTTATGCCTTCTTTGAGCGGATCGTGGAAAAGAAGAAGCCCCAGAAAAACCATACCTCGCTCGTCTTCCCTGCGTATTGAATTGGCGCCGCCCATGTCCAGGTAAGCTACACCTAGCGTGCGGTATCCCTTCTCGCCATATTTCCTGAAAAGGCCGTCAATTTTTGGGCGAAAATCTTCAATCGGCAAGACCGAGCCGTCGGGGGCCTCGACACTATTGCAAACGTCCATAATGTTGGAAACCGCGCCTTTTGAAATCATCACCGAATTTTTGCCGAATTGCGCGAGAACTGTCATTCTCTTGCGCACGAAATCGTAAGGCACCTCGTCGAGTTTGGCGTATCCTGAAATGTCGATGCGACCGCCAGCCAGTATCGCGTCGTCCAGCAGATTCACGAAGCCAGTCTTGTATGATGAGTTAAGATATGCATAAAGGTGGACTCTCTCGCTCTTTTCCCCGTCGACGCCTACAGACGAATAGAACTTGACTTTGCCTTCAGTCAGCGTCCCTGTCTTGTCTGAGCAAAGAACGCCCATGCTTCCGAAATTTTCAATCGATATCAGTTTTTTTACTATGACTTTCTGCTTTGCCATTTTTCTTGCGCCGTAGGCCAGCGTGACGCTTATGATCGCGGGAAGCAGTTCCGGTGTAAGGCCTACGGCAAGCGCAACCGAGAACATCAGCGAATCCACGACCGGCCGGTGAAAAAACACATTTATCGCAAAAACTGAAATCGTCATTATTGCCGTTACTTGTATGAGCGAGTAGCCAAAGCGCCTAGCTCCGCGCTCAAATTCGGTTTCCGGCGTTTTCGTTTTCAGGTGCTTCGATATCTTGCCAAATTCCGTTGCCGCGCCTGTTGCCGCCACAAGCGCATTCCCTTTTCCGCTCACGACGTGCGTGCCCATGAAAAGTACATTAGTTCGCCGATTTAGCGGCGCATCCACAGAAACTGTTCCTGCAGTCTTGTCGGCCGGATAACTTTCGCCGGTGAGGGACGACTCGTCAACGAACAAGTCCTTCGAATCCAGGATAATGCAGTCGCCCGGAACTATGTCGCCTGCGCCAAGAACTACGACGTCGCCCGGAACGACGTTTTCGACCGGAATCTCCTTTTGCTCCCCGCCGCGCAGCACCGCTGCCTTGATCTGGACTATTCTCATCAATTTCCTTATGGTGTTTGCGGCGTTGTATTCCTGGAAAAAGCCAAGGGCGCTGCTCGCTACTATTATGGCAACGATGATGATTCCGTCCACCGTGCTTTCGAGCGCGAACGATATTGCTGCGGCGAAAAGCAATATCAAGATTAGCGGGCTTTTGAACTGCGCAAAAAACAGCCTAAATGCGCTCACGTCCCTTTGCGGCTTAAGCGCGTTTGGGCCGTACTGCTGCAGGCGCGACTTCGCCTCTTCTTCGGAAAGCCCACGCTCGTCCGCCTTCAGTTCGGCTAGAACTGTATGAATCGGCACACTCCAGAACTGTTTTTCTTCAGGCATCAATTGACTAATGGCAGAAGGGCAATAAAAACGTTGGGCTTC
>JAQUQK010000073.1 GCA_028716125.1 Thermoplasmatota archaeon
TCCTATAATAAGGGTGTAGAGAGAAGAGGCAGCAATTTCAAAGAAAGGAGATTTGAAATGCATTGACCCTGCTGCGGCCGTTTTCCCGTGGTCGATAGGGGTTGGAAGTTTACGTGGAGAGCTTCCAACCCCATACGGGAAACTGAAAAGTGAATAGCTGGCGCCCGTTGGTACGGGGTGACCCGGAAAAAAAGTGGCATTCAAAAACACCGGGGAAAATAGGGTTTGCCACAACCCTAAGCCAGTTCGATTCTGGTCGCCAGCATTTGAAAACCAAATAACGGTTTCGTTTTTTCTCCTTCGGCGTGCTCCGCCGTCGATAGACTCTTGGATGAGTCAGCGGAGCAAAAATTTCTTTGACATAGTGCAAAATGAAGCCTGGTCCGGCGCAAGCTGACGAGCTGTTCATACCACCGGCTCGAGCGAGGGCCCAAGACCGTCGAGATGACAGGACTTAGGGTCTACCGGCGAGCTGAGCAGACGCCACTCATGGCAGGTCATACCTCCTAGGCTAGGTGAGTGACCGGACGAACGAAGATTACAGGGTCCTTGGGCAGGTGTCATTCCCGCACGAACAGTGATTTTGGACTTTTACACTAACAAAAAAGAGTCCATAAGGCAAAAGGGTCACCCTCCTGCCGATAAGGTGGGGTCTAAAATGAGGTCAAGAAAAACAGGAAATCGCAAGGATGATGGTGGAGATGGCTTTTGTTTCTCAAGCATTGTCGCACATAATGCCACAAATGTGAATCACAGCCGAACAAAAAGGCCATCGTGCAGGTCTCGTAGATCTGCCCACCATTTTTGAAAACACCACCCTCCTCCGAAGCCGGATTCTGTGGTATTGGAATCCGGCTTTTTTTTCTTACGCTATTCCTTGTTTATTTACTTTGGATTTTGGTAAATATTTGCGAAAACAGAACTTATCAAAATCCAAGGTAAATACAAATCGTATTATGTTTGGTAAATTTCTATCGGTCCATTCATAAAAGCTATTTACTTTCCTTGACGAAGTCTTTATAACTAAGGGTGATGATGGTTAGGAGAATGTCATGATGGTCCAATCAAACCTGACTCAAGTCATATCGAACTTTGCAGGAAACATTCGATATGATTGGATGGAAGGTCAAAGGTATCTCGTAGCTCCTATGGTCATGTTGGTGGAAGGAGTTCATGCGGGTTCTGGAGGTCCCTTGTACTACCCATCAGAGGAACTTTCCAAAACTCCGGAAATGTGGAATCACAAACCCATCGTTGTTTATCATCCAGAAATTAATGGGAAACCGACCAGTGCTTGCGATCCTGATATTTTGACGAGCCGCAAAGTTGGAGTCATCATGCACTCCAGGTTTGAAGAGGGTAAGTTGAAAGCCGAAGCATGGCTCAATGAGGATCGACTCAAAGCCGTGGACAAAAGGATATTGGATCATTTGGAAAAAGGCCAAATGATGGAATTGTCCACTGGGCTTTTCACGGATAATGAAGAAGTTGAGGGGGAATGGAATGGGGAATCCTACGTAGCGATCGCACGCAATTATCGTCCGGATCATTTGGCTCTTTTACCGGATTTGGTGGGAGCCTGTTCCATTCGGGATGGAGCTGGATTTTTGAGACTCAACAAGGACCCTCACCTGTCTTCTCTTCAGGAAGCCATTCAATCCTCCTTTGGGAAGGACCATCAATTGGTGGATATTCAAGGCAGCGATGTGATATTCAATGGTCCAGGAGGGATGAAAAAAACATCTTTCATTGTTGAAAATGACAAAGCAATTTTGAAAGGATCGGCTCAAGAAGTCGAACAAATAGTGACGTATCAAGTGAAAACTAATGACGAGGACCTTATTATGTTGAAAGAACAGATGGTGGAAGCCCTTATCAAGAACGACAGCACTAAGTGGTCCGAGGAGGATCGGGAAGTGTTGATGAATCTTGATGAGGTGGTGTTGGGGAAAATGGATCCCGTGGTGAATGAGAACCCCGATCCTGAACCTGAACCAGAACCAGAATCAGAACCGGAAATCAACCAAAAGCCCGAAAGGAAAATGACGGTGGACGAATACATTGGGAATGCCCCACCGGAGATGCAGTCCATTTTGAAGAACATGCGGGAGGTCCATCAGGCGGAAAAGCGGCGGTTGGTTGGGATCATTACTTCCAACGAGAAGAACGTTTTCACTGAGAAATGCTTAATGTCCAAGGAGATTGAGGAATTGAAGGCTCTGGCAGCTTTGGCTCGGAAGGATGAAGAGCCCGAACCTTCCTTGGACTATTCAGGTCAAGGTCCGGTGGACAATGGAAAGGAGAGTCCGGAACCCTTGCCTTTGCCCACCATCAATTGGAAAGAGTCGTAATCCAACTCAACGTTCGTAAGAATATGAAAGGAACAAAATATGGCATCAACCATTCATTCCAAAGGAGAATATCGCCTGGAAGAGTTTGATGCGGGAGAAGCAGGAATTTACCCTGGGATGCTAATCAAACTCAATTCGGATGGCGATGTAATCAAGCACGATGAAGAGGGAGGCCGTGGCCTTGCAATGTTTGCCGCGGAGGATGCTTTACAAGGCAACACCGTGAGTACGGAATACGCCAGTGGTGCTCGAGTCACGTGTTATTTGCCATCAAAGGGTTCGGAAGTGCATGCCTTGATTGAAAATGGGCAAGACATTTCCATCGGAGAACAATTGATTTCGGCGAGCAATGGCAAGTTGAAATCCATTAATGATTTGGAAAGCGGAAAGACGGTTTTCCAAGTCATTGCCGTAGCCGCCGAGGCCTGTGATCTCACGGGTTCCAATTCCTCGGACACGTTGTCTCGTGTGATCATTTTGTAATTGGATCCTCGATGGTTCAGTTTAACACAGTTGAAATCAAGTAGGAGATAAGCAAATGCCAGATTTCATTCTCAACGGACAAGCCCATGGAGACGTGGCAGATAGACTGATGGCGAATGGGTTCGATCCCGGCGCATTGCGGCCCTTCCTTGGGAAAGATGGTCACAGCTATGTGACTGTGAATCGTGGGGGTAAACCCTCCATTCTTCGTACTAACACGGCAGCCACTCTTCGTCATGAAGAATGGCTACACATCGACCAGGCGATTGTCAAAGCGGCCCGGCAACGTTTGAAAGTGGTTGCTGATCTTCGATCCAGAGGATTGGAATATGTGATTCCTAATGGAATGGGATCCACTTCCTTGCTGACGGAAAAGATGAGTGATCCTGGAGAAGCCCAGGTAAGCATGGATGGGCTACGGGAAAGTTCCAATGACCGTCCCCAATATGATTCGGTAAATCTTCCCTTGCCGATTATTCATCATGATTGGAGTATGTCGGCTCGGCAGTTGGCGACGGGACGGCAGGCTGGAACCCCCATTGATACCTCAATGGGTGAAGCAGTGGCTCGTAGGGTGTCCGAGGAAGTGGAAAAGCTGACCCTTGGAGTTTCCACGGTAGCCAATCAGTTTAAATATGCAGGTGGAACTCTTTATGGGATTTCTGATTTTCCACAAAACGGAACTCAAACACTGACCGCTCCAACAGCGAGTGGATGGACTCCGGCCACGACACTTCAAGAAGTGTTGGAAATGAAGCAAACAGCCTTTACAGCTCGACATTATGGGCCTTTTGCTTTGTATGTTTCCACGGCTTGGGATCAGTATCTGGAAAGGGATTATTCCAGTAGCTATTCGGGGGAAACTCTACGTACCCGTTTGCAAAAGGTAGACGGAATTGCCATTGTTCAGGACGTGGATTTCCTCAATGGGTATGTGATGGCTTTGGTTCAATTGACGTCCGATGTGATTCGCATGGTGGTTGGGATGGAAATTGTCACCGTGCAATGGGACAGCAATGGAGGTCTGAAAAAGAACTTCAAAGTCATGTGCATCATGGTTCCTCAGATTCGTAGTGATTACAACGGTCGTTGTGGAATTGTGTACGGTTCGACATCCTTGTGATTGAGGGTTGTAGGAAAGGACACGGGATGAGTCTGTATAGATTGAGGAAGGATGTTGGGCCTCATAGGCAAGATGGTCGGGAGTATGGTCCGGGCGAAGTGATTGAATCCGATTTGCCTTTGAACGAATTGTTTAGAGGCAAGTTCGACGAGATTGAGGATTCAAGTCCAACAGAAAAGATGCCAGCATTTCCAAACATCCCTGCTCCATCCGTGGTGAAGGAGGATTCTTCTCCTTCAAATCCTCCTTCACCCAAACCTTCTTTCAAGGGAAAAGACGAAACAGACAAATATCCAGAAGCAGTTTCTCTGGGGGTTTCCATAATCAAAAATGGAGCCTGGTACGTGGTTGTGGACAACGAAACAGGAGATATTCTTTCAGATCGAGGATTGAGAAGAAAGGATGTCGATCCATTTTTGCAAAAGATGATTTCTGAACATACTTCCGACAACGATGTGGAAGAGGAAGACTTTGAGGATGACTAGGTGGATTCCCCAACAGGAATGGGCGGAAGAGGATGTTTTCATAATTGGGGGAGGTCCCTCTTTGAAGACATTCGATTGGTCTTTGCTCAAAAGGGAATTGACTATTGGGTGCAATACGGCTTTTGTTCTTGGAGAAGACATTTGCAAAATATGTTACTTCGGGGACATTAGTTGGTGGCACGAATTCAAGGAAAAATTGGGGCATTTCCGCAATCCTGTGTTCACTTCCGTTCCTCACTTAAGGTCTTCCAAGGTCCCTTGGCTTTGGTATATTCCAAGGGTCAATTATGGGCTGCATACCAATGCTGTGGGATGGAATGGGAACACGGGGGCTTCGGCTATTAATCTCGCTTTGATTTTGGGCGCAAGGAATATCTATTTGTTGGGGATGGATCTTGGATTAGACAAACAGGGAAATCCAAATTGGCATCCTTACCAAATAGAACCTGCGAATGTCGGAGTTTACCAAAGATTTCGAGAAGGGTTTGCCAGAGTGGCCCGGGACTTGCCCATAAAGTTCCCAGGATGTCGGATTGTGAATCTTCACGATCAGAACACTTTGCCTATGTTTCCAAACGTTCCTTTATCTTCCTTTTGGAACAATAGGAAAAGAATAGCCTGATGGCTCGAACAACAGACACTTTGGTAGCCGAAATAATCGAAGTGGATGATACCATTTCGATGACCCCATTTATCAATGCTGCCAGTGCTTTGGTAACTCGATGTTGTACGGGTCTCGATGAGGAATACACTTTCGATGAATTGATTCTCATCGAAACGTGGTTAGCGGCTCATTTCTATGCCATTCGAGAACCTAGAGCCGTCCGAGAAGCTGCTGGAAGTGTGAGTGAAATCAAGGAAAGCAAGGTGGATTTGGGGTTTGACGTAACTCGTTATGGACAAATGGCAATGCGATTGGATTGGCAAGGAGGGTTGTCCAGGTTGAACAAACAGATTAAGGATGGACAGGCCGTTTCCGTAGGAATCACTTGGTTGGGAACGAGAGAAGAGGATCTGAAGGACTGATGGGTATCATAACTCGAATGAGGAAACAAAGTTGTGTGTATTGGGGTTTGCGGGCTAGCGAATCTGGAGGATTGGATTATGATGAATATGGACAGCCCTTGTACACCGATCCTATCGAATTGGAGTGTCGATGGGAAGATCGTTCAGAGGAGTTCATAGACTCTTCTGGAACCCGGATGACATCTACTGCTGTGGTTTATGTGGATCAGGATGTGGATGTGGGCGGAGTTTTGATGTTGGGAGAATTAGAAGACATTACGGACGAAAACATTCCCAAGGAAAATGAAGGTGCTTATGAAATCCGGGCTTTCCATAAATTGCCGAATTTGCGAGCGACGGAGTTTTTGAGGACGGTCTACTTATGAAAAGAGTTCCTACTCTACAGTTGAAGGGTGTCGAGGGAGTGGAAGAAATTTTGTCCAATATTCGTCGGCATCAAACTCGGACAGCCCATCAGGTGGAAATGGGATTGAAGAAAGCAGGTTTGTTTTTGCAGCGGGAAAGCCAAAAGATTGTTCCAGTGGACACAGGCAATCTTCGAGCTTCGGCTACAACCCGAAATGTGGGAGGTTCTGGATTTAGTGCAGATGTGGTAGTGGCTTATGGACAAGGAGCGGAATATGCTGTGTATGTTCACGAGGATTTGAATGCACGCCATGCTCCAGGAAAACAAGCCAAGTATTTGGAGGAACCCTCTCGTACTAAAAGGCGAGAGATTTTGGCTCTTATTAGAGGACTTGCTTAGTTTTTAAGGAACTTGCTATGGAAGATGTAATTCCCGTCGAGATGGTTCAGCCGTGGTTGCTGGCTCTGGTGGCAGCGTTTTTGACTGGCCTGTTACAGGCGACCAAGGCGGCAGTTCCGGAAAAGTACCATCGCCTGTTGCCCTTCTTGGCGGCCGTGTTGGGGTCCGTGATCTTTGTGATCAAGGGCGCGACCCTAGAACCGCCCATCAGTATCGTTGATGGCCTCCTGATCGGTACCATTGTCGGCCTGGCTTCTAGCGGTATCTATGAAGGTATCAAGGACGTGGCCAAAATGGTTGGAAAAACGTAAACGGGCGCTTTTTGGGGTATTCCTATGGCTAGTGATAACTTGACGGACCGGATACTCAACAAGTTAGATGCTCTCGAAACCGCCGTTCGCGACCTCGCCATCGCCGCTGCAAAGCATGCCGCCGTGCTCGACGTGCTGCAGTCCAAGCTTGAAGGGTATTCGCGGCCCTGTGCAGAGTTGACAAACCATATCGAAAACCATGAGCGTTGGCGACTACGGATGACCGCGGTGGTCATCGGGGCCATTTTGTCGATGGGTGGTGGCATTGCTGCAGGGATTATTTTGGCGAGCTTACTATGACTTTCGACGAAGCGGAAAAGAAGATTGAGGAATTGGTCCTGTGGGCCGAATGCCTGCCCGACGAACGACACGACTTGACGTTGCTTCAGTTATTGCGTGACGGCTTGTTCGACGCGTTGGCGGCTGTGCAGGGATTGTCGCGGGGCCGAGCGTGACTATTTGCACCGAACATGTTTGCAAGCAGTGGCCCGTATGCGAAGGGACGGACATGTCTCGGCATGTGGAGGTGTTTCTTCATGGTTAAGTTTATCAAAAAAGGCATGCCCTTTATTTTGGTGTGTCTCTGTATGACTATCGTGTTGACGACGCAGCTCGCCAGTCATGGAACGAACGTTGTGTTTGATGAAGTACACTCAGTATACGAATCCGAAGTGACGTGTATTGACGCCCTGTGGATCGAGGGGCGTGATGGGTCTGTCTATCTTGATATAGAGGACCCCAATGTCCTATCACCGCTGGGCCTTCATTGGCGTAGTGACGATGGGTTTACGCCTACACAGGTGAAACAGCTTCGACAGATCATTCGCGAGGAGTTGGATCGTGTCAGCACCGAACGGATTGACTCAAGTCATTGCGTGACGAGTTGTTCGACGCACTGGCGGCGGTGCAGGGGTTATTGAGGGGCCGGAAGTGATGGATGTTTGTTTCCTTTATCCCGTTTCCAGGGTGGTCTGCCCCGACGCCCCTGCAACCGATCTGGGGTTATTGCCCGATGCGGCGTGGTTGGCGGCCCATCCCTGGGAGGTCATCGTCCTGCACGAGCAGGTCTGGTGGCCTGGGGAGCCGTATCGGAAGACGCCTGGCGGGCCCTATCTGCCGTGGCGGCGCGACGAGGTGGAGCGGTTCGCGACCGATTGCCACGAGCAGGCGTGCAAGTTGCTCGTGTATGCCTCGCCGTTCTATTGGTGGAAGCGGACTGACGAGGTTGTCGGCGCACGGTTGGTGGAAGACCTTTTGGTGACGGGTGCCGACGGGTGGTATCTGGACTATTTACTGCCGGACCGTGTGGCGTCGCGTGGCCTGCTGGCCGAGCTTCGGCAGCGGAATCCCGACCGGATGATCATCGCTCACGTCTCCCATATTAAGAACGCCGGGTTTGACGGCGAGGTCTGGCCGGAGGTCGAGGAGTTTTGTGACCTGGTGGCCGACGGGGAGCTTGTTCCATTCGATGAGTCCTGGTTTGGTCGGATCAAGCAGCACCTCAAGCCGTGGATTTGGCACGCGGGGCCTGCGGCGAACCCAGAGACCAACCTGAAGGCGTATACGGCGGCGGGGCGGACGGATAAACCCGCGTGGCCGCATGGCATGCCGGATGCCGTGATCGGTCGGCTGGCCGCGGCGGATGGCGGGATCATCCCCGGCTGGTCGGCGCCGTCGCCCAAGGATGGCGATTACGTGTGGTCCGGCGGGACGTCTCCTCGGTACAGGGCGTGGAAGAATGTGCGCTGACCCCGAAAAAGGCTGGATGCCGCAGAGCCACGAGCAAGCGTGGATGCAAAAGGTGGCGGAGTTGACCGAGCAGGTCCAGCACCTGCGGCAGGAGAACGAGCGACTGAATCAGGCGTTGGGGTGGCACGCGATGGAAGAACGAAAATTGAGGGGCTTGCTGTCGTCCTGTCGTACCCAGATCAAGGCGGCGATGCGGGCCGAATCATTAGGCCTGTGCAAGCG
>JAQUQK010000074.1 GCA_028716125.1 Thermoplasmatota archaeon
CCCTGCGGCCCGATACCAAGGTGCACTGTTGCGTTCCCTATCAATCTCGGCGTATGGAAATAAATAACTGGCTTTTTGACGACAAACGGCGGCGCAGGGCTTGTTAGCGCGTCCGCATCATCGGAACTATATTCCCTTTGAAAAACGCCCCATTCATGGACGCGGTAGCCGCTGTTCGGTGGTTCAGGATAAATGATGCAACCAGCAATTCCGGCAGAAATCAAAAGAATTGGAATAAGGTAAGAAAGAAAACGCATATTCATTTTCTCCTGCGAGCTATCACCATTGCGACCCCGATTGCGCCAATCAGCGCCAGCACTTCGAATCCGGGTATTCCCGTTATTATGCCGCCGTCTTTTATTTCAACCTTGGCATTCTGGTCAAGGGCGTATCCGCCAGAAGAGCTTGAAGTCTGGGACTGGCGGTTCATCGAATCCTGCATACTCGAGATTCCTGCCTCTTCCGGGGCCGCCGGCGCGCTGGATTTCACCGCATTGCCGCCATCCGAATACAGTATCGGATAATAGCGGTAGCCGCCTGGCTTTAGTTCAATGTCGTGCTGGGTTTTCTTGTTTGCACCCAAATCAACTGTCGCCGAGTACGAGAAGTACCCGTCGGCCCATACTGAAACGTGGTTCCAGCCATGCAGGAGCTTCAGTTCATAGCTGCCGTTCTCGTCAGTCTGGATGCTCCCGTATGCATACGTCTCGTCGTTCCAGGCATTCACCCATGCGCCTGCAACTGGCTTTCCGCTAGTCTTGTTTACCACTGTACCGTAGATTATGCAGTCCGGGGCAGGGCGCGGCTTAAGGTTGAACGTGTGCTCGTAAGCGCCAGCAAGGTCAACAGTTAAGTCGAACGAATAATAGCCGTCAGCCCATATGTTTATGCTGGAATATCCGGGATACGTCCACATCTCGAAGTAGCCGTTCTCATTCGTGGTTGTGGAGTTCCAGTCCGAGTACTCCTGGTTGCTCAGGTAGACGGAAGCACCTATGTATTCACTATATGTTCCGCCTCCGTTATATCCCGGCGAAGGCTCTGTAATGCCGCTTCCGGAAGAACCGCTGCCTGAAGACGTCTCGCCATCCGAAGAGACCGCCGTATCCGAAGATACTCCCCCATCAGCATAAACCGGGCCAGAGTAAACATTCTTCACCCATATCGGCTTTCCTGTTTTGGTGTCATAAACGTATCCGGAAACCTTGGCGGTCTTTGGCGGCTTTGGCTCCAGCTTTATGTTGTACTCATTGTCTCCGGACGAAAGGTTGATCTGGACGTTGTATTCCTTATAGCCGTTGCCCTCTGGATATGCGTATATCCAGTTGTCGCCAGACCAGCAGCCCATTTCATAGTATCCGTCGGCGTCAGTATAAGTGGAGTTGTATCCGCCGTAATATGGCATGCCTCCGTAATATCCATCACGATATCCGCCAGATATGCTGATATAAACGCCCTTGATTGCCTCGCCTGTTTCTGAATTCCGGGCATGGCCGAATATCTTCGCGTCCGGCGCCATCTGTTCGGGCGCTTTGTATTCTTTTGAAAGGACTATCTTGTCAAGCGACTTGTTGTCGCCTGCGGCAACTGAGAATGTTCCGTAATATCCCTTGTAGCCTTCGGCTGTGACGACTATTTCGTAATCGCCCGGAGTAAGGTTGTTGAATTCGAAGTATCCTTCTTTGTCAGTCTTAGTGTCAGTTGAAGGCAGCCCCACGTCAAGCACGCTCATTCGTATGCTGACGGTTGCGTTTTCGAGAGGGATCTCTTTTCCTTCTGGCGGCGGATATGTCATTATCCATACGTCTCCGGCATCGCCGTAAACGTACCCGTACACCTTTCCGGTCATTTCGTTCTGCGCCGCCGCATTCATGGACAGGGGCATTATCAGGAGTATTGCGATTGCAATTCCTGCAATTGTTCCGATTTTCATCAAATCACCACTAAATATATGGATTGAATGGTATTAAAATACTGTGGGAATGTTGGGCTTTTTCCGAATAAAATGCGCAAAATATGGAGAAAATAAGCAGAAAAATTGGAAAAAAAATCACAATCCGAGCTTTTCCCTAAACATTGGCGCAAGCGCCTCTATCTTTACGCGCTTCTGCTCCTTCGTGTCGCGGTCGCGGACGGTGACTGTATTGTCTTTTAATGTATCAAAATCAACTGTTATGCACCAGGGCGTTCCGATTTCATCCATTCTTGCATAGCGCCTGCCGATTGAGCCAGAGTCGTCGTACTGGCATTCTATTCCAGCTGTGCGGAGTTTTGCCTCTATTTCCTCGGCAATCTTGTCAAGTCCGTCCTTGCACATCAGCGGGAAAATGCCGACCTTTATCGGCGCAACTACCGGGGCAAGCCGGAGTGTGGTATATTCCTCGCCCTCCTCGTTTTTGGTGCGCGAAAATGCGTGGTCCATCACGGTGTAGAAGATGCGGTCAATTCCGTAAGAAGGCTCGATGACGTGCGGGATGAAGCGTTCCCCATACACAGTTTCCTGAACTTTTGCGGCTTCGTAAAGTTCCTTCTCAACAAATATCTTGTTTCCGTTGATTTCAAGCTCGATGCCTTCAGGCCCTATGGCACAAGCATCCACGGATTCTAGCGCCTTCTTTACGTCGCCCGCGTCCTTCTTGAATTTCTGCCCAAGTTCTTTCATCTTCGGCTTTACGGCAATCCTTTCAACCGTGCGCGGCGCGTCGTATTTTCTCATCGCGGAAAGGTCGACGCCGCTTGCTTTCATGTGCGATGAAAGGTCGTATGCGCTCCTGTCCGCAATTCCCGTGATCTCGACCCATCCGAGCTTGTCTAAGAATGCTTCCGCATCCCAACAGTCGTTGGCGTAGTGCGCCATCTCGTCGTGCTCGTGCTGGCGGAAGCGCAGCCTTGCGGGATCTATTCCAATCGTGGTAAAGAGTTTGCTTGTGAGCGCGATGTAGTATGCGAGAGCCTCATTCTTTACGATTCCCTTAGAGAGGGCGTCGCCAAGTGTCATCTCAACGGGTTCGCGTGTCGTGTTAGGAACAAGCGTCGCCTTGACGTCTTTCATCTGCGCAAATCTCGGGTGTTTCTTGTTCTCGGGGTCAAAGAATATCTCGGCCTCGGCCATCCAGAATTCGCGCTGGCGTATTAGTCCTTGGCGTGGTGAAATTTCATTGCGGTATCCCCTGCCGAGCTGGACTGCGCCGAATGGCAAACGTTCCCTGAAATGTCGGTAAAGCGATGAGAAATTGAGGAACATTCCCTGCGCAGTTTCCGGGCGCAGGTATGCGTTCTTGTTCTTGCCGACGCCTATCTTGGTGTTGAACATGAGGTTGACAGGATGCGCCTCTGCGAATTCGCCGCCGCACTGGGGACATTTTATCTTCGCCTCGGCAATCATCTTGTCCATCGTTTCCTTATTGTGCTGGTGGATTTTCAGCCCTGTTTCCTCTATAAGATGGTCGGCGCGGAATGCGGTCTGGCACTTTTTGCATTCGACTACGAAGTCGGTGAATTCCTTTACATGGCCGGAAGCTATGAAAACCTCTTCAGGCGTCACGGCAGGGCACATTATTTCCCCAAAGCCCTCGCCAAGAACGTAGAACTTGCGCCACTGATCCTCTATTTTGCGCTTGAGGGCAGCACCCATTGGACCGTAATCGTAAAACCCGGCAACTCCACCGTAAATCTCAAAAGAAGGATAGAGGAAGCCTCTCCTTTTTGCCATCGCCAGTATTTCGGCGTATTTGTCCATGAGAGGCGTATCTTTTTTGTGCTTATTTCAGTATCGAGGCGATCATGTCAAGGTCGGATACGACTCCCACAAGGTTGTTCTTCTCGTCTACTACTGGAAGCTGGTTGAAATTATATTTGCGCATCTTCCAGATTGCAACCTTCACTGGCGCGTCCTTGAAGACCGATATCGGGTCTTTTACCATCACCTGCTTGACCGGAACTTCGGGCAGTTTTGTCTTGGTCGTCTGGTGGTATAGGAGCATCGCATCCCTTACGCCTTCCCATGAAAGCTTGTCGTCGCTGCCGCCTATTCCAAAACGGGACATTGCCGCTTTTTCCTCCTCGGTGCTGAACTTGAACAGGTCCCCGTCCGCTACTATTCCGGAAAGTTTTCCCTCGCCGTCAAGGATCGGAAGAGCAGTTGCCTTTGTTATGTTAAGTATTGTCATCACAACTGGGACCGGAGTGTCCTGGAATATGGGAACGCTGCATCCCGTCAGGCAGTCTCCGACAACATCGGTTATCTCTTCCGAATATGCATTCAGTACATCCATCGGGCGTATTGTTCCGATAAGTATTCCCTTGCCGTCTATTACCGGAAGGCAGCGGATTTGTTTTTCATGGAATATGCTTGCGGCTTTTTCAAGAGTGTCGTTTGACTTTATCGTTATTGGATTCTTGTTCATAAGCAGGGCAAGCTGCTCCTCGTCCGGCTTGCGAAGTATGTCTGTCCTTGTTACTACTCCTACAAGCTGTTCGGTCTTCTTCTGGACGACTGGGGCCCCGGAAATGTCGTATTTTCCAAGCACGCGCAAGGCGTCGGACCGCGAACCTGGGACGTAAACGCAAATCTTCTCGCCTGTCAATATGCTCTGTACGGTTCTTGCTCCTTTCTTGGCGTGGCTTGCGTGCGCAGGTTCCGGCGACTTCACTGTTCTTTTAACTGCTTTCGCCGGCGCCGCTTTCGCCTTTTTTACTGCAGGCATCTTCTTCACTGGCTTCTTAACTAATTTCTTGTGCACCGCGTTCATGCAAAAACCACTTTTTATTTTTTCATCTCTTTTGTCTCTCTTATCACCAGCACGGGGCATCTTGCATGGTGAACCACGTTCTCCGCAACGCTGCCAAGGAAAAGCCTTGCAAGCCCCGTCCTTCCTTTTGTGCCCATGACGATTAGGTCGCCCGGCAGCGCAAAATCAACAATCTCCTTGGACGGCGAGCCTTCGCGCATTATGGTCTCGACTTTTACTTTCTTCTTTTTTGCCTCTTTTGCGACGCTATCCAGCGCCGCCTTTGCATCCTTTTTCAAAATCGACGAAATGTCAAGAATCAGTGCATCCGGAGGTATCGACGCATAAACGGACGTATCTATCACATAAATCGCCACAACCGGCGCGCCCATAAGCTGCGCAAGCTCAATTCCCTGCCGAGCCGCGGCCTTTGCATTTTCCGAGCCGTCTGTCGGAACCAATATTCTCTTGTACATGACATACCCCCATGCAGATTCAGAGAAAGATTGCTTTTATGTCCACGCTCCTTGCGGAAGCGAGGCCTTTCTTCCCGCATCCGAGCAGCATGAATGCCGGATTTGCGCCCTCAGAAAGAGTATAGAGTTTTCCGTTAAAAAGGTTGTCGGGAGTGCATGCTTTTATGGACTCAATCGGGTTGAGTTTTGAAATGGAGCGGAGCGCCTGCAGTTCGTCAAACATGTTGAAAGAGGAAATCATCGCGTTGTCGGTGCCTACTTTTATTTCAATTCCTGCCTTTCTCATCTTGTCCACAGGCGGGACAATTCCGAAAAACGCGTTTGAGCGCGGGCAGACGACGACCGGAATTTTCGCCTGCGCAACCTTTGAAAAATCGGAAGCCGCGCCTTTAACCATGTGAACCAGAATGTCGGGCTTCAGGTCAAGGACAAGGTCGATATCCTCCCTAATCCGCTCGCTTGCATGGATTGCAATTTTCTTGCCCATGTTTTTTGCGTGCTTTGCGACTTTCTGCAGTTCGGAGTAATCCCAATCCGAAATCGAGGAAATGCCAATGCCGTCCGCGGAATTGAGCATCATATTCATTTCTTTTACGTCGTAAATGTTTTTGGCCGGGCGCGCCATTCTCAGGCACGCGATTTTCTGGCCAAGAAGCGCCTTGTTCAAAAGTTCGACTCCGTGGAGGCCGCCTTCGCGGAAATCACAAAAGCCGCCTACCCCGTTTTGGAGCATTTCCCACATTGCCTGGCGCATCGCCGAAACGAGTTCAGGGTCTCTTGTCTCTTCGAGTATCTTGTGCTTTTCGCCTTCCGGCCCCACGAGTTCCTCAATCGTCCATTTGCGCTCGCTTTTCTGAATTCGGCTTCTTGCGATTATGTCCGCGCTGTGCGTGTGCCAGTTGAAAAACAGGGGAAGTATCGTTCCGCGCTTGTCTGGCATCTTCGGGGCGTTGCCCTTGCCAGTCCGTATGATTATGTTTTTTTCTATCTCAATATAGCCATCGAAGAATTCAGCAGTTTGGGGATTAAATATGTCGCCGGCTATAATAACCATTCAACAAGATATATACATTGGCGCTTTAACATGGCTTCTATTTTTGCGATTTCTCCAATATTATCATAAATCTACTTCAGATTCCTGTTTGTGCACAGCATCAGGGACGTTCTCGAATCATACCGCGCCGGAAAAATCAGCGCAGGCGAAGCGGAGGCGCAAATCCGCTCGTCGGAATTACTCGAACTAGATGGCTTTTGCATTGACCTAAATAGAGAGCGAAGGACGGGAATTCCTGAATTTATTTTGGCGGAAGGAAAGACGCTCGATCAGATTGAGCGCGGCGTCGACGCCGTAAAGAAGCGCAAGGGATGGGCAGTGATAACTCGCGTTTCAGAAGATGCCGTCAAGATTTTAAAGAAACACGACGGGATGAAATGCTTCCCGGAGGCGCGCCTATGCGTCGTCGGGGAAGTGCCGAAGGCCAAGCTTGACGCAACTGTCGGCGTAATTACTGCGGGGACATCGGACATCCAGGTCGCCGAGGAAGCGCGCATAGTCTGCGAGCTCATGGGATGCAAAACAATGAAATCCTACGACGTCGGCGTCGCCGGCATTCACAGGCTTTTTAAGCCGCTTGGGGATATGGCAGGCAAGGTTGACGTTTACATCGTCGCCGCAGGAAGGGAAGGGGCGCTTGCAGGTGTAGTCGCAGGACTTGTGGGCGCGCCGGTAATCGGCCTTCCAGTTTCCACCGGCTATGGTTTCAGAGGCAAGGGCGAGGCCGCGCTTTCGTCAATGCTCCAATCGTGTACGCCGCTTCTTGCGGTGAATATAGATGCAGGATTCGTCGCCGGAGTCGCGGCGTCGCAAATTTGCCAGAAAATTTCTGGACGGAAAAATAAGGACTAACTTGAAGGTGGGGAAAATATGCCAAAACCAGCACAAGAGGAACACGGCAAATCGAAGGCAAATGCAGAGATTCGCAACGCTGAAGATAAATTCAATGAGCTTCTAAACAGGCGCAACGAAATCAACGACCAGGCGATAGCCGTGCGCGCCGAGCGCGACGCCGTCAACGAGGAGCGCAAAAAGAAGATGGACGAGATGAACGCCCTCAAGGCGAAGCGCGACGCCGCAAATGCCGAAATGCGCCTCCACAAGGACAGGCGCAACGAATTGCAGAATGCAGCAAGGGGCCTCATAGACACTTTCAAAGGCAAGAAAAAGGGGGTTTTCAAGAGCTTGCCGCTGCACGCCGAGGAGCTGAAGGCGGAAATCCAGATGCTTGAATATAAGCAGGAAACCGTCCCGATGCCAGTGCAGGAAGAGAATGATCTCATCAAGCAGATTCGCGCAAAGTGGAAGGAATACCAGGAAATCGAGAAGAAGATTGGTGAGCAGGAGAAAATCCAGATAGACCTTTCCGACACCGAGAAGGCGATACACGACCTTTTCACAAAGGCCGACGCAGAGCACGTGCAGGTCCAGGAATTCTACAAGGACGCGCAGGACAGCCACAAGAAATTCATGGAAATCGTCCAGGAAATCTCATACCTCATCGCAGAGTCGAACAAGAAGCACGAGGATTACATAAAGCTCCGCGAGCAGGCGAACTCGTTCCACGAGAAAGCCATGGAGATGCGCATAAACATCCTCGAGATGAGGAAGGAAAACCGCAAGATAATCGACGACTTGAAAGCGGAAATCCGCAGGCAGAACGACGATGCTAGAAGGTCGCTTTTCGACGAGAAGCAGATTGCGCAAAAGCAGGAAATGAAGATGGAAGACCTAAAGCAGGGGAAGAAGATAGTCCTCGGCGGCGGCTTTTAGGCAAGTTGTCAGTTATCGGCATTCATTTGCGTTTTTTCTCAAGTTTTCTCCGATTTTTGTGAATTGAAAAGAATTAAGTGGGAGTAGCCAATAATCGTTTTCAATGAATGGTAAGGCAATAATCGCGATTTCCACAATCGCCGCCATTTCACTAATGGCAATTGGTTTTTCAATAATGTTTTACCCGCAAATGCAAATCCGGGAAGCAACGAAAGACGATAAGATAATTTTCACTTACTATTTTTACTGGTATGACAATGCATCTGGTTTTCATGTAAAGGAAGGGGGCGACTCGCTCTCACATCATCCGTTCAACGGCGGATATGGAAATTTTTCATGCGTTAATCCGGAGTGGCACAGGTTTGAGATTGAAAATATGATGCGCGCCGGCATAGACGTCATTCTTCCTATTTACTGGGGCGACATTTACAGTCAAATCTGGTCAAATA
>JAQUQK010000075.1 GCA_028716125.1 Thermoplasmatota archaeon
ATCGGGGACGTATCCAAGGAACTCGGAGTGAAATTCTAAGGTGATCACATGACTGCAAGAAAGCAAGTTTCAGTTAGCGGAAAGCGCAAGACCGCCGTTGCCCGCGCAAATGCGGTGAAGGGCACCGGCAAGATCCGCGTCAACAAAGTCCCGATAGAAATCGTAGTTCCGGAGCTCGCAAGAACCAAGATGATGGAGCCCGTAGTAATAGCAGGGGAAAAGGCCGCGAAGATGAACATCGAAGTTTCAGTCGCAGGCGGCGGAATAATGGGCCAGGCGGAGGCGGTGCGCGCGGCGCTCGCAAACGCAATCGTCGACTTCCTCGAGGACGACGAGCTCAAGCACAAGTACCTTGCATACGACAGGTCTATCCTAATCAACGATGTTCGCTTCAAGGAGCCAAAGCACTTCGGCGGACGCGGTGCGAGGAAGAGACAGCAGAAGTCGTACAGGTGATTCTGTTGATACGATGTTACAGCTGCGGTAAAGTAATAGGCTCGGCTGCAGAGCAGTTCCAGGAAAGAGTGAAGAAAGGGGAGAAGCCAAAGGAAGTCCTAGACTCGCTTGGCGTGTCCCGCTACTGCTGCAGGCGCATGATACTCGCCCAGTTTGACATCGCGGAGGAGTCAGGCAGGTATTTCTAAAGCGATTTGGGCAAAGCCGAATTAGGTTTAAGTCCGCAGGCCGAAAGCGCAGGCGGACAATTATCTACTTTGGCTTTGGAAGCTGGGCCGGAAAAATCCGGTTCAGTTTTAATATATAAACCCAATCGCAACTCTTTTAAAAAGATAATTGATACCTGTTTACTTCGCGTCGGGAGTGGTGGTGTATACCATAGCGGGATCGATGTGTGTGAATGCAGCTGCCTCTATACTCAGATATTTGCCGGGGCTTTTGCGTAGACCATGCGTCGGTGTTAAAGAAAATCGTGGGCTTGTAGCTCAGACAGGTAGAGCACCTGACTTTTAATTGGGTTCTGGATGGAAAATGCATGTTCGGGGAAAGTGGAACTATGTCGGCGCATTGCGCGCATGACGGGGCCTAGCATGCAAAGCGTGTCCAAGAAATCCTTGAAGATATCAGGTGGTCTGGGGTCCGAATCCCCACAAGCCCGTATTGCCCATGCGAAAGCGGAGTCGGAGTAGAATTAAAGTTAGCGGAGTTAGTGAGTTTATGGCGGAGTTCAACGTAGTTAATCACGAACTCGTGCCCCAGCACGAGATTTTGCCAGAAGCGGAAGGGAAGAAGGTCATGGACAAGTTCAAGCTTGACCAAAAGCAACTTCCATATCTTTTGATACACGACCCGGTGGCGACGTCCATCGGAGCCAAGCCAGGCCAGATCGTAAAGATAACGCGCGAAAGCCCGACGGCAGGCACAGTTGTAACATACCGCCTTATCGCGGTAATGGCCGAAAGCGAAACCGAGGAGTAAGGGGGAATTAAATGCGAGAACTTATTGATGCATTCTACAAGGAACGCTCCATCTGCAACCATCAGATAGCGTCATTCAACGACTTTTTGACACGCCGCATCCAGCACATTGTCGGCACGGTAAGAGTCACTGAAGACTCAGAGCCGGGAATAGTTAACACCGACATCGAGGGATTCAAGATCAAGGTCGGCAAAATTACCATCGGCCGCCCGCAGGTAAAGGAAGCCGACGGCTCGACGCCGCTCATCTCGCCAATGGACTCGCGCATGAGAAACGTCACATACCAGGCGCCGCTTTATCTCGACGTTACCCTCGTTGATGGGAACACCGAAAAAATCGAGGAGCACATACCGATAGGCTCGCTCCCGGCAATGGTTCGCTCCGCGAAGTGCAACCTTCATCCATCCAATATTGACGAGCTTCTTGCAGATGCGCGGCCCGACCTTAGCGAGGCCGAGCGCAAGGCAATGTCCTATGAGGACAAGGTAGTCTCTTTCCAGGAAGATATTCTGGATCCGGGCGGGTATTTCATATCAAACGGCACGGAACGCGTTTTGATTACGCTTGAAGACCTGGCGCCGAACAGGGTTCTTGTCGAATACGACGAGCGCTACGGCACCCCGATAGAGGTCGCAAAAATATTCTCCGAAAAGGAATGGTACAGGTCGCTTCTCATAGTCGAAAAGAAGAAGGACGGCTCGCTCATGTGCACAGTTCCGAAGGTTTCGGGACAGATTCCGCTTGTAATCATCCTCCAGGCGCTCGGAATGGAGTCTGAGGAGATAGTAAAGACAATAGTTGCAGACCCGGGCATGGAGCCATACATCAACGCGAACATCGAAATGTGCGCATCCGGCGAGATAGGCGACTACAAGATAGAAACAAAGGAAGACGCAATCTCATATATCGGCAAGCGCCTTGCTGGCGGACAGGCAAAAGACTACCGCACCAAGAGGGCAGAGGCATTGATGGACTACACAGTCCTGCCGCACCTTGGCTCGGACCCGAAAGACCGCCTCACAAAGGCAGTGTTCCTCGCACGCATGGGGCAGGCAGTTCTCGAACTCACGCTCAAGCTTCGCAAGCCAGACGACAAGGACCATTATGCAAACAAGCGCCTCAGGCTCGCGGGAGACCTCATGGAAGACCTGTTCCGCACGGCATTCCAGGACCTGATGAAGGATCTGAAGTACCAGCTGGAACGCTCCAAGATGAGGAAGCGCTCGGAACTTGTCAGAGTCAGCACCGCAATACGCGCAGACCTTCTGACGCAGCGCCTCCAGCATTCGCTTGCCACAGGAAATTGGGTCGGCGGGCGCGTGGGAATTTCACAGCTTTTGGATCGCACTTCGAACATGAGCACTGTCAGCCACTTGAGGAGAGTATCCTCACCCCTGACGCGCTCCCAGCCGCACTTCGAGGCACGTGATCTTCACCTCACGCAGTGGGGCAGGCTTTGCCCGAACGAGACGCCCGAAGGGCCGAATTGCGGACTTACAAAGAACCTCGCGCTTGCAGTTGAAATATCCGAAGGGTATCCTGAAAAGGACGTCGAGAAAGTTCTCAACAGCCTCGGCATAAAGCAAGTTAAGAAAGGCGGAAAGGGCGGCCGAATATACTTGAATGGAGACCTCATCGGCATGCACGACAACACCCAGAAGCTGGTCGAGGAAATAAGAAACCTCCGCCGCAGGGGCAAGCTTTCGATTGAAGTTAACGTTAGATATATAGAAGCAGGAAACGACATTCTCGTCAACTGCGACTGCGGCAGGCTCAGGCGCCCGCTCGTGGTTGTAAAGGATGGAAAACCCGCGCTCACCGAAGAGCACCAGAAGGCGCTTCAGTCCGGCAAGATATCTTGGAGCGACCTCGTAAACACGGGTATTGTAGAATATCTCGATGCGGATGAGGAAGAAAATTCATACATCGCGCTTGATGGCGAAAAAGTCGCCAAGGACCACACCCACATGGAAATAGACTCCATGGTAATCATCGGCGCACCCACCGGAATGGTCCCGTACCCGGAGCACAACTCGTCTCCGAGAAACACGATGGGAGCGGGAATGGTAAAGCAGACGCTGGGATTCGCCCAGTCAAACTACCGCCTGAGGCCCGACACTCGCGGCCACCTCCTGCACTACCCGCACAAGCCGCTCATAAGGACTCACCAGATGGGCCCGTTCCACTTCGACCAGCGCCCGGCAGGACAGAACTTCGTCGTCGCGGTCATCTCGTTCCACGGCTACAACATGGAAGATGCGCTAATACTCAACAAGGCGTCGATTGAAAGGGGCCTTGGAAGAAGCTCGTTCTTCAGGACATATGTCGCGGAAGAGAAGAGGTACGGCAGCGGACAGGAAGATAGATTCGAGCGCCCCGGAATGGATGTTCAGGGAGTGCGCACCGAAGAGGCGTACAAATACATCGGCGAAGACGGACTCAGCCAGCCCGAAGTCGAGATACACGGCGACGACATATTAATCGCAAGGACTTCACCGCCAAGATTCATAGAATCGCCAGGAGCAGACCTGCTCACCCCGCAGAAGCGCAGGGAAACGTCAATATCCGTAAGGACAGGAGAGCATGGAATAGTTGATACCGTAATGCTCACCGAGTCGGTCAACGGCTGCAGGCTTGCAAAGATAAAGGCGAGGGAACAGCGCATACCCGAGCTTGGCGACAAGTTCGCATCCAGGCACGGGCAGAAAGGTGTCGTAGGAATGATCGTCCCGCAGGAGGATATGCCATTCACCGGCGAAGGCGTCACGCCAGACCTGATCATCAACCCGCACGCAATTCCGTCCCGTATGACCGTAGGGCACGTTCTTGAAATGATCGGCGGAAAAGTCGGATCAATGGAAGGGCGCGCGGTTGATTCAACCATATTCAGCGGAGAGACCGAAGAAGAATTGCGCTCGGCCCTGGTTAAGTCCGGATTCCGCTCCGATGGAAAGGAAGTCCTGTATGATGGTTTCTCTGGCAAGAAGATCGATGCCGAGATATTCGTCGGCGTCGCATACTACCAGAAGCTGCACCACATGGTCGCAGGCAAGATACACGCACGCTCAAGAGGGCCAGTTCAGATACTGACCCGCCAGCCGACCGAAGGTCGCGCGAGGGAAGGCGGACTGCGCTTTGGTGAAATGGAGCGTGATACTCTTATCGGCCACGGCGCGTCAATGTGCATAAAGGACAGATTGCTCGACGAGTCCGACAAAGTGGTGGAATATGTCTGCGCAACCTGCGGGCACATCGCGATGATGGACAAGCGCGGATTCCTCAGATGCCCGGTATGCAAGGACAAGGCAAACGTCCACCCGGTCGAGATGTCGTATGCATTCAAGCTGCTCATCGAAGAGCTGGAGTCGCTTGCAGTGGTTCCGAGACTGCACCTCGAGGAAAAAGTTTAAGGTGATATCATGGTGAACATCAGCAAGAAAATCGCAAGCGTAGAATTCGACCTGCTTTCCCCAAAGGAAATCAGGGACATGTCTGCCGTGAAAGTCATCACCCCTGACACATACGACGAGGACGGCTTCCCGATAGAGAACGGCCTTATGGACCCGCGCCTCGGCGTAATAGACCCTGGCCTCGTATGCAAGACTTGTGGAAAAAAGGTCCCGGAATGCCCGGGGCACTTCGGCCACATAGACCTCGCAATGCCGGTAGTCCATGTTGGTTATGTGAAGGTACTGCGCAACATGCTGCGCTCGACGTGCAGGAAATGCGGACGCATACTTCTCTCGAAGGCGCAAGTGGACCATTTCGAGAAGCGCATGGCGACTCTCATAAAGGAAGGCAAGAACATAAAGCCGCTTATCACGAACATTGTAAAGACCGCGTCACAGGCAGACGTATGCCCGCACTGCGGCGAACACAGCGGCAAAATCGACATAGACAAGCCGACTACTTTCCGCTACGATGACCACAAACTAACCCAGGCGGACGTCCGTGAATGGCTCGAGAAAGTGCCTGCCATGGATCTCAAGTACTTCAATTTCGACGAGAACATCCGCCCGGAATGGATGATCCTTACAGTTCTCCCTGTTCCGCCGGTGACGACACGCCCGTCCATCACCCTGCCGACAGGCGAGCGCTCTGAAGACGATCTTACCCATAAGCTTGTGGATATCATCCGTCTCAACCAGCGCCTGCAAGAAAACAGGGACGCGGGAGCGCCGCAGCTTATAGTTGAAGACCTTTGGGAACTTCTGCAATACCATATCACAACATATTTCGACAACCAGACCGCAGGCATACCGCCAGCAAGGCACAGGTCGGGAAGGGCGCTAAAGACGCTTGCACAGCGCTTGAAAGGAAAAGAAGGAAGATTCAGAAGCAACCTCTCAGGCAAGCGTGTAAACTTCTCGGCACGTACCGTCGTTTCGCCTGACCCAAATATATCGATGACTGAAGTCGGAGTCCCGGTTGAAATCGCGCGCGAGCTTACCGTACCGGTGAAAGTCACCGCACAGAACATCGAGTGGGCAAAGGAAATGGTAAAGCGCGGGCCGGAACCGATTCCGCCGCACGGCGTATTCTACCAGGCGGGCGTCAATTACGTCATACGCAGTGACAGCCGAAGGCTGCGCGTAACCGACAAGAGCAAGAACGAGGTCGCGGAAAGAGTAGAGCCAGGATTTACAATCGAGCGCCAGCTTGAGGAAGGCGACGTCGTACTGTTCAACAGACAGCCTTCACTGCACAGAATGTCGATGATGGCGCACACCATCCGCATAATGCCCGGCAAGACTTTCAGGATAAATCTCGTAGTCTGCCCGCCATACAACGCAGACTTCGATGGCGATGAAATGAACATGCACGTCCTCCAGTCCGAGGAAGCAAGGGCGGAAGCGCACACAATAATGAAGACTCAAGAGCACATCCTGTCTCCGCGCTTTGGAGGCCCCGTCATCGGAGCAATACACGACCACATCACCGGCGGATTCATATTCACGCACGGCGACTACAGCTTCGACAAGGCGGAAACCCTCTTCATACTCTCGCGCATCGGATACACTGGCGAACTCCCCGAGCCGAAGGGCAAGGGCGGACGCTGGACCGGCAAGCAGATTTTCAGCACAATCCTGCCAAAGGACCTGAACCTCGAGTTCAAGTCGGAAATCTGCGAAAAGTGCGACAAGTGCACGAAGGAGCACTGCGCCAACGACGCATATGTCGTGATAAAAGACGGCGAGGTTCTTTCAGGCACGATAGATGAAAAGGCAATCGGGGCTTTCAAGGGCGTAATACTCGACCGCATAGTCAAGGACTACGGCAATGACATGGCGCGCCAGTTCCTCGACGACGCCACCCGCCTTTGCATAGGCGCAATCACCCTGCGCGGATTCACGACCAGCATATCCGACGAAGACATTCCTGACGAGGCAAAAGCCCAGATACGCAAGCTTCTCGACGATGCAGTAGACAATGTAAACAAGTACGTCGAGGCATACAACAAGGGCGAGCTTGAGCAGATGCCCGGACGCTCTCTTGAGGAAACGCTTGAAATCAACATCATGAGGGTCCTCGGCAGGTCTCGTGATGGCGCAGGCAAGATTGCAGGGAAATACCTCGGCATAGACAACTCCGCAGTTATGATGGCGAAGTCCGGCGCACGTGGCTCAATGCTCAACCTCTCACAAATGGCAGGATGCATAGGCCAGCAGGCTATCAGAGGAGAGCGCATCCACAGAGGGTACCAGAACCGCACCCTCCCGCACTTCAAGAAGGGCGATGTTGGCGCAGAAGCAAAGGGATTCGTCAAGTCATGCTACAAATCAGGACTCACTGCGACGGAATACTTCTTCCACTCCGCTGGTGGACGTGAAGGTCTCGTCGATACTGCAGTTCGCACGTCCAGGTCCGGCTACATGCAGCGCAGGCTAATCAATGCGCTTGCCGACCTTAAGGTAGACGAGGACAGGACAGTCAAGGATACCGCAGGAACGGTCATCCAGTTCGCATACGGAGACGACTCGGTCGATCCGACAAAGAGCGAGCGCGGAAAGGCAATCAACATCGAGGCGGCAATAAAGGAAATCCTCGGAAAGGCGAAGGTCGAAGAGCTTGTTGAAATGCAGAAGAAGGAAGAGGACGTCGACCTTATGAGAAGCATCCAGGACGACATATCCACGGAAGACGTTGAAAAAGAAGAAATCGAGGTGGAGGAGGAATAGTCATGAGCGCTCACGCACACGAAGAATCGAAACATGAAGAGAAAGGGCACGCAAAGACGGTTGCCTCCAAGGAAATTTCCAAGAAAGAAGCGTCGCGCCGCATAATAGAGAAGGCGCTTGCGTCCATCGGGAAGGAGCTTCCGCCAAACATAGTCGAGTCTTTCGCGGCATATATCTCAAATGCAGACATCTCAAAGAAGCAGTTCAACGAGATGCTTGACAAAATCTGCGAGAAGTACCAGAGGTCGCGCGTCGACCCGTACGAAGCGGTCGGAATCATCGCGGCTCAGTCGATCGGAGAGCCTGGCACGCAGATGACCATGAGAACTTTCCACTATGCAGGTGTGGCGGAAATGAACGTCACGCTCGGTCTGCCGAGGCTGATTGAAATTGTCGACGCAAGATCGCATCCGAGCACGCCTATGATGACCGTGCATCTGAAAAAGGAGCACAGGGACAACCCGAACATGGCAAGGAAGATTGCAAATGAAATTGAAATCACCCGCATGTCGGACGTTGCGGACATTGGATGCGACACAGGCAACTTCAAGCTTTCGATAAATCTCGACCAGGAAATACTGGCAAGGAAGTCGATAACCGTCGAAAGGATACTGAAGGCAATGGTCAAGGTCAAGAATGTCGAAGCAGAGGAAAAGGGAAACAAGATAATCTGCTCACTCAAGGAAGTTTCATATAGGAACCTTCTTGC